>JAGODA010000366.1 GCA_017998475.1 Spirochaetota bacterium
CCCTCCCCGGGCATTTCGCCATGATTCCCTACGCCGAACACGGCGGCATCTATTACGCGAAGGGCGGCATGATCGGCATCCCGAAGGGATTTCAGAAATGCGGCGAGCGGGCCGGGATGAAGGTGCGACTCAACGCCCCGGTCAGGAAGATCCTGATCGAGAACAAAAGGGTGAAAGGGATCCTGCTCGAGGACGGCACCGAAATAACCGCGGGCATCGTCGTCTCGAACATCAACGCGAAGAAGATGTACCTCGAGATGGTGGGCGAAGAGCATCTGCCGTGGCTGGCGAAGGTCGGCCTGAAGAGCTACACCTATTCCATGGCGACGCCCATGCTCTATCTCTGCCTCGACTACCGACCGCCGCTCGAGGACCATCACACCCTGATGACGCTGCCGATGGACAGGGTAAACGCGTACTGGAACGATCACTACCTGAAGGGGTCTTTCCCGCGAGAGCAGTTCGGCATACTGAGCTGGACCACGAAGTCCGATCCCTCGCTCGCGCCGAAGGGCCACCACATCATCGCGGTTACGCTTGCCCCGGGGGTCTACCGCCTGGACGGCGCGGGATGGGAGGCGAGCAGGGAGAGGTTGAAGGAAAGCATTATCGATTACCTCGCCGAAACCTATCTCCCCGGCCTCAAGGAGCATGTGGTGCTGGCCGAGCTTTCCACTCCGGTCGACTTCGAGAAGCGCCTGCGCTCGCCCGAGGGCGCGATCTACGCGCTGAGGCAGGACCTTCCGCATTCGATGATGTTCCGTCCCTCGGCCAGGTCGCGGCACGTCAAAGGCCTCTACCTGGCCGGAGCGTCGACGCATCCCGGCGGCGGGGTCCCGACCGTAACCGCGTCCGCCATGATAGCGGCCGACCTGATCGAAAAGTACGAGAAATAGGGGGGAACCGAAATGAATACAGCTTTGATCGTAACGGGTGTCGTCGTTCTGCTGCTGCTTTTTGCGCTCAGGAAGAAGAGCAGGAGATCGTTCGCGTGGAATCTCCTCCGGCAGGTCATCTACCTGGTTCCGAGGTACTTCGCATGATTCATTAGACGAAATCCGGCATCGCTTTTCCTGACGGGAAGGCCCTCGGCCGGTCGCCGATTCGTCGAGAGCGATGCCGGCACGTACGAGCGCAGTAAAACGAAAAGACGCCCTCGTTGCGACGAGGGCGTCCGTACGATCAGCCTTTCCTTTTCTTCAACTCGAGCGCCGTCTTAAGCCCCTTCTCGCGTATCACCTTGATCTTGAGGCCCGTTTCTGTCAGCTTGAAAAAGCGCGTGCCGTATTTGCGGAGCAGCTTTTTATCGATGGTGAATCCCAGGCCCGGGGTCCTGAAGGGCGCCAGGTACGCGTTTCTGTCGGGGATGATGGGATCGATGATCCCCTCCCTGAACTCCGGTATCCACGACGGCGGCTCGAACGGGTACTCGAGCGGCAGCGTGTTCCCCCTGTCGGCGAGCACCATGTTCCAGTTGACGTAAAAGCCGATGCCGTTGGTCCATGTATGCGGCGTGTACAGGCGCTTCTTCTGCCGGCACGCGTCGATGACCTGTTTGACCTGCGCGATACCGCCGGCGAAGGTCGCGTCGGGCTGGTAGATGTGAAAACAGTCCTTTTCAAGCATGATCTTGATCTCGTCCCAGCCGTAGTTGAGCTCGGCGCCGGATATCTTGACCTTCGAATACTTTTTAAGGGCCGCGTTCCCCGCGTAGTCCCTCGAATCGAGCGGCTCTTCGAGCCATTCGATGCCGTTACGATGACAGGCGTCGGCGAACTTTTTGGCCCGCGCGAGGTCCCAGGCCGGCACCTTGTCGACGATCGTCACCAGCCAGCCCTGGTTGGCGTCCACGCCGAGCACGAAATCCTTACCGACGCGCTTGCGCACCACCTCGATCTGGCGGATGTCGTCCTTGAGTTCCACGCTTTTCACGCGGAGCTTGGCGCAGCGATACCCTCTCTCCCTGATCGCGAGTATCTCGTCGGCCCTCCGTTCCGGGTCGTGCATCTCGCCCGTGGAGCAATAAACCTCGATGGGCCTTGCCTCCCCGCCGAGGAGCTCGTAAACGGGTTTTCCCGCCTTTTTCCCCATGATGTCCCAGCACGCGGGCTCTATCCAGAAGTTCCGCCATCCGAGTATGCCGGCCTGTTTCAATAAATCCTGAACGCGCCGGATGTCCGTCGGGTCGGCCCCCATCATGTAGCCGCCCAGAAGGTCGCCCAGCCCCTCGCGCTCCTTTCCCATGGCGGAACCGGCGCCGTACCCTTCGATGCCCTCGTCGGTCGTAAGCTTGATGAGGGTAAAGCGGTTGTGCGTCTGCGGATAACCGGGAATCCAGGTGGGCCAGAAGGTCTCCCGGAGCGGAACGGAAACGTGGTACAGCTCGATCCTTGTAATTTTCACGTGCCCCCCTCCTTTTGTCTTGAAATTGGTTATACCAGTTTATATACTGGTATAACCAGAGGTCAAGTTTTTTCTTGTAAAACACGCGGCGGCGGCTTCAGTCTCCCGGAGGCGGCGACCGCCCGCGGGGAAACGGACACCATGAACACGGGATTACCGGGCAAGATCTTCAGCGCGATGCAGGCCGACATCATACGCGGCGTGTATCCGATCGGCGCGAGGCTGCCGGCCGAGCGCGAGCTCTCGCGCGCGTACGGGGCGAGCCGCTTCGCCGTGCGCGAGGCCATCGCCATGCTCGCGCAATCCGGGCTGGTGGAGACCCATCCCCAGAGCGGCACCTACGTGAGGGACTTCAACCGCAGAGGCACGCTCGAAACCCTGGTACAGGTCCTCAGGATACGGAGAAGCATCGACCGTGAAACGCTCGACTCGCTCCTGCGCTTCCGGTTCGTCACCGAAACCGAGGCGGCGCGCGAGGCGGCTCTCCGCGCGACCGAGCACGAGCTCGCCCTGCTGAAGGCGAACCTCGAGCGGAAACAGGCGCATCTTGAGGACATAGCGGTACTCGCCGAGTGCGACTTCGAGTTCCATTACACCGTCATCGAGATTTCCGGAAACGTCATCAACCGCCTGGTATTCCATTCCTTCCGGCCCATCTACTCCTTCTTCACCGAGTTCTTCTATTCGCTCCCGGGCGTGCCCGCGGCCTCGCTGAGGCTCAACGCGCGCCTTCTCGGCGCGCTCTCGCGGCGCGATCCGGAGGCCGCGCGCAGGGCGATGGGCGCGATTTTAAAGCACGGCGAGCGTAAGGTATACGACGCGGTGCGTGACGGCGAATCGGTCGTCATACCGTAACGCGCGGCGGCGGCTCCTTATTGACAACAGGACCGATCTGTACTATACTTCGCCGGCCGGGGCAAGGTGATTCGAAGC
>JAGODA010000367.1 GCA_017998475.1 Spirochaetota bacterium
TCGATGGCTTCGATCGTCTCGATGCTGTCGAACTCGGCGACCTCCTCCTCGCCGTACCCCATCGCCCTGTAATCATCGCGGAGGTCATAGGCGAGAGCGGCGCGCACTAGCGGTTCTCCATGCCGCAAATACCCGCGTCGGCCGTGTCCGGGTAGCGGTACAGCAGGTTCTCGTAGTTGCGGAGCAGGATGTCGTCACCCTCGCGGCCGGCGAGGTATTCGGGCAGCAGCGGGATCTTTCCGCCGCCCCCTGGCGCGTCGATGACATACGTTGGGACCGCGAAGCCCGTTGTGTGGCCTCTGAGCCCCCGAATCATATCGATTCCCTTCTCGACGGTGGTGCGGAAATGCGACGAACCGACGATTGGATCGCACTGGTAGAGATAATAGGGCCGAACCCGGGCGCGAAGGAGGCCGTGATAGAGCGCGCGCAGGGTCTCGACGCTGTCGTTGATCCCCGCGAGCAGCACCGTCTGGCTTCCGAGCGGTATTCCCGCGTCGGAGAGCCTGGCGCAGGCCTCGACGGCCTCCGTGGTGAGCTCCTCGGGATGGGTGCAGTGTATGTTCATCCAGAGCGGATGGTAGCGCTTGAGCATTCGCGTCAGGTTGGAGGTGATGCGCTGGGGAAGCACCATGGGCACCTTTGTGCCTATGCGGACGATTTCCACGTGCGGAATGCGGCGAAGCCGGATGAGCAGCCATTCGAGCTCGTCGTCCGGCAGCGTCAGGGGGTCTCCGCCGGAAAGCAGCACGTCGCGAATCTGCGGAACGGCTTCAATATAGGCCAGGGCCTTCTCCCACTGCCTCCTGGTGCACGATTCGCCGGCGGAGCGGCCGACCATGCGCGAGCGCGTGCAATAACGGCAGTAGGTGGAGCAGAAATCGGTCACCAGAAAGAGCGCCCGGTCCGGGTAGCGGTGCACGAGGCCGTGCACGGGGCTGTCCGATTCCTCTCCCAGCGGGTCTTCGGACTCGCCGTGGGACTTGAAGAGCTCGGCCGTGACCGGAACCACCGACCTTCGAAGGGGCTGCGCCGGGTTGTCGTGTTCGAGCAGACTCGCGTAGTAAGGGGTGATGGACAGCGGCATTGCCCCGTTGCGCGCGTTGAGGGCGTGATGCTCGTCCTCCGACAGGCGGACTATGCCCGAGAGCGACGCGGCGTCGGTGATGCGGTTGCGAAGCTGCCACTTCCAGTCGTTCCACTCCGCGGCCGTGGCGCTGGGAAAGTGTTTTTTTCGGAAGCTTCGGGTTCTGGGACTGGAAATGAACCTGGTGTAATGGATCACCAGCCTGGCGGGTTCCGGAACAAGGTCTCCGGTTTCATCCTGTGGAGCAAGAACCGATAGGGAGGGAGGCTCCTCCGCCTCACATTGCTCTTCCTCCTTGGTTTCGGGATGGGCGATAAACGGGCTCGGAGGTTCTCCCGTTTCTCCGGAGATCTCTGTCTCTAAAAGTGAGGGCGTATCCTGCATTCAGGTGCTCCTTGTTCACATGGTTTTTTGCGACATAACGCAAAAATCCGCCTTTTTTTTCATCGAGTCGAAAGGGCATTACTATAAAAATTCTCAGATGTCAACATGTATTCGCACTATCGACCCGATTTGAAAAATTTTTTTCATTTTTTCTTCGTCAATGGTATCTCACTTATTCTGTTCGACAATTTTTCCCGCGGATGAAGCGAATTTTGTCGATGACGTCGTTTATCGTGTCTAACGCCGATGAGGTCGAAATGTACCGAGTACGAAGAAGGGCGAGCGCTCTGATTATACCGCGTTCGGTCCCCGGGTCGTAGGGCGAGGCGACGCGACGGTCCTGCTCCGACAACGGGACCGCCGTGATTACGGCTTACCGGCCTTTTCGGCGCGGTAAGGACGTAAATCGCCCTCCGAATACCGGACAACTCCCCTCCGGCGACGCGGTTTCCACCGGAGAACGCCGAGGTAACGCCGTCTTCGGTGACCGTGCGGCACCGGACGGTATTTTTGTTGCAAAAGTTCGGCTTCCGGCGTAGAAAGAATCGCGCCAGACGCGCGAGGACCGTCCGTAGCCCTCCATCCCACACCAGGAGACGCACGATGAGAACCCTTAAATCGCTGTGTGCCGTCGTCATACTGCTGTTCGCCCTTCCGCTGTACGCCGGCGAAAAGATCCTCACCATTATTCACACCAACGATCTGCATTCTCACCTGATGGGCTTTCCTCCCGAGCTCGACTTTACCCCGGATAAAACGGGCGACGACGCGACTCTGGGGGGCTGGGCGCGCGTCGCGACGGTCATCAGGCGCGAAAAGGCCGCCCGTGCGAACCCGTCGCTGGTGCTCGACGCCGGTGATTTCACCATGGGATCGCTCTTCCACATGCTGGCGCGCGAAGAGGCCATCGAGCTCTCGCTGCTCAAGCGTATGGGCTACGACATGGTGACCCTGGGGAACCACGAGTTTGACCTCATGCCCGACGGGCTGGCCAGGATTCTTGCGGCCGGGCGCCGCAACGGCATGCCGGAGGTCGTATTCTCGGCCGCCAGATTCAGCGCCGAGAGCGCAAAGGACGATACGCTCGAGGCCGCTTTCAAGAAGGGGCTGTTTAAACCGTACAGCGTCAAGGTGATAAACGGCGTAAAAATCGGCTTTTTCGGTATTATGGGCGAGGTGGCCATCGGGGACGCTCCGTTCGCCTCGCCGGTCAAGTTCACGCCTCCGGTGGAGGCCGCGCGGGAGATGGTGAAGCTTCTCCGCGAGAAAGAAAAGGTCGACATGGTCATATGCCTCTCGCACAGCGGCCTTTTCGAGGGCTCGAAGTCCGAGGACGAGGTGCTCGCCCGGGAGGTCAGAGGGATCGACATCATCATAAGCGGCCATACCCATACCCTGCTCGAAAAGCCGCTGGTAGTGGGCGGCACCATCATCGTGCAGGCCTGGGAATACGGCAAGCGCGTCGGCGTGCTCGACGTGGCATGGAACAACGGCAGGGCCGCCGTGAAGAACTACACGATGATAACGATCGACGATTCCATACCCGCCGACCGCGACATCCAGTGGCGCATCGACTCCTATATCGGAGACATCGACCGCAGGGTGCTCCGCGAGCACGGGCTTTCCTACTGGAAAATCATCGCGCACACGAAATTCGACATGCCCATCGTCGAGGACGAGGCGCCGGTCGGAAACCTCATCGCCGACTCCATCCGCTGGTACGCGAATAAATACGACTACGATCCCGCGGACCCGGTGACGAAGGTCGTTGCCTCCATCGAGGCGAACGGGGTGATTCGGGACAGCCTGATGATGGGGAAAACCGGCAGGCTTTCGGTGGCCGACGTCTTCCGTACCATAC
>JAGODA010000368.1 GCA_017998475.1 Spirochaetota bacterium
CATAGTACCCTCCGACGACCTCTTCGAGGCCTTCACCGCGTTCGCCGAAAAGCGCAAGCCGAAATTTACCGGCAAGTGAGCCGGATAACAGGATGAAGCGCGACGGGCGGCCCGAAAGGCCGCCCGATTTGTGCTTGCCCCGCTATTATTCCCGTGTACACTCCCCGATCATCCATTCAGAGGAGGCTCCCCGGAATGAAGAAGCTCGGTCCCGCTCCGACGCGCTGGCTCAAAACCCTGCACCTCTTCCTCGTGACGATGTGGGTCGGCGGAGGGCTCTGCATCGTGCTCGTCTATTATCTCTCCTCGCCGTCCGGCGGGGACGAGCTCTACGCCACGTGGGCGGCCATGAAGATCGTCGACGACTTCGTCATCATACCGGGCGCCATGGGGAACCTGGCCGCGGGCCTGGTGTACGGCATGTTCACGAACTGGGGCTTCTTCAGGCACCGCTGGCTTGCGGTCAAGTGGGCCCTCACGGTGTCGCAGATTCTCTTCGGGACCTTCTGTCTGGGCCCGTGGCTTAACGGCAACACGGCCATCGCGCTCACCGCGCGGGCCGACGCGCTGCTGGACCCGCGGTTCCTCCATAACCGGTCCATGGTGGCCTTCTGGGGGGTGGTCCAGGTCGCCTTCCTGGTGGCGATGGTCTGGATCTCGGTGTTCAAGCCGTGGAGAGGCCGCGGGGACTCCTGAAAACCCGACCGCCGGAACTGTCTTCCCGCTCCATCCGAGAGCGAGCCTCCCTCGGTCGAAAAATGCTTGCCAGCGGCGGCTTCGTATCCATACTGGAAAATAATTCTAGAAAAATGTTCTAAATAATCAATTCATACGGCGGCGCCCCGCTCCCGGCGGAATGCCGTTATACTCGGAGGCTGGCATGAAGAGAGGGGTGGTTATCACCGGCGGGAACAGGGGAATCGGGGCGGCGATGGCCGAGACCCTGGCCGCCGCCGGCTACGAAGTAAAGATCGTATGCCGCAGCCGGCGGCGCGCGGACGAATTCATCGCCTCGGCGAAGGCGCGCGGCATTACCGGCATCGATTTCATCGAGGGCGACATGTCGTCCATCGCCTCGGCCGCCGCGGCCGCCGAAAGGATCCGCGCCGAAGCGGGCGAATTCGGCGCGTTCGTGCACAACGCCGCGCTGTGGCCGACGGAAAGGAGGCTCACCGTCGACGGCTTTGAAGAGTCGTTCATGGTCAACCATCTCGCGCCGTTTGTCATCAATCGCGCCCTGGCGGACCTGTTCGCCGCCAACCGCGCGCGCGTCGTACAGATCTCGGCCGGACTCTACATCGCGGGCATGAAGGATTACGCGGCGACCGCCGCCGGGGATAACTTCAGCCTTATGAAGACCTACGCCACCACAAAGCTCCTCAACCTCATCGCGACCATGCGCTTCGCGGAGCTCTGGAGGGATGCCGGCGTGACTTTAAACGCCATCCATCCCGGCGTGGTCAACACCGGACTCGGGGAGATGAAAGGACCCGCGGGCATTCTGCTCGGGCTCGTCAAGAAGCTGTGGCTCCGTCCGTCCGAGGGCGCGGCGGCGCCGGTCAGGCTCGTCGCGGATCCGGCGTACGAAGGGCTTACGGGGGCCTATTTCGATCGTTTCACGCGGGCGAAGCTTGCTCCCATCGCGCTCGACGGGGCGTTCAACGACGCGGTGTGGGAACAGGCCGTGTCGCTGTGCGCGAGGGCCGGACGGTCATGACCCGGCAGGCGCGCTCGGACTCGACGCGCGGGAGGGTGCTGGACGGCGCGCTCGAGCTCTTCGGCGAGACCTCGTCGGTCGAGGTCCCGGTCAGGCTCCTCAGCGCGCGCTCGGGCGTTTCGGTGGGTTCGATCTATCATCACTTCGGCGATATGGCCGGCGTGTCCGCGGCCCTCTACTCGCGCTGCATGTGCGCGCTTCTCGATCACATGCTCGCCTCGGTTCCCGCCGGCGGCCGGCTCGAGGCGCTCGTCGGAAGCACCGTCCGCTCATACCTCGACTGGACGCGGCGGAACATCCTCGAGGCGCGCTTCATCCACGCGTCCGCGTTCGCGCCCTTTGCGGCGGCGTACCGGGAGGACATAAGGAAGGAAAAAGCGGGCAGGATGGAAAGGCTGGCCGCGGCCCTCTCCGCGCACACGCGCTCCGGCGGAGCGCGCGCTCTCCCGTTTTTCGTGCTGGAGATGCTCGTCATCGGGCCCGTGGCGGAGACCGCGCGGCGCTGGCTTTCGGGCTCTCCCGACGCCGATCTGGACGCCGCGGAGAGGCACCTGCCCGGGCGCATTCTCCGCTCGGTCCGCTCCGGGCGATGAGAGGAAGCGCGGGCACGTAACGACGGGGCCTGGCGGAGACGTGTCCAGCGCAGGAAAATGTATTGCGCATCACCGGGGAGGCGAATATGTTTGACACACACACTCCGGAGAATGGCGCGGGATGTATTTAATAGCAGCGATCATACTGATAGCCGTGGTCCTGATGGCGGCGCTTTTCAGGCAATGGAACATGCCGCTCATCATCATCGCCCTGGGCATGGGGATCGTGTTCGGCAGCGATGTGACCGGCCTCGTTTATTTCGACGACGCACTCATGACGCAGAAGCTCGCCAATTTCGCGTTGATCTTTATCCTTTTCGGGGGCGGGTTCGGGACCAGAAGGCAGGATCTCGATCCTGTCGTCGTTCCGTCCCTTTCGCTCGCAACGCTCGGAGTGCTGGCAACCGCCTTCGTCTCGGCCGCAGCCCTTCATTTGCTGCTCGGATGGGAGCCGCTCAACGCGCTGTTGATGGGGGTGATTGTTTCCTCCACTGACGCGGCGGCGATTTTCTCGATCCTCAGGACGCGTGCGATCAACCAGCGCCTGGCGTCAACAATCGAGATCGAATCGGCCGCGAACGATCCGATGGCGATCATCGCGACGACCTTTGTCGTACATCTTTTCGTCGCGGAAGCCGGCGGACCTCTCAAAACTCTGGCCTCTTTCGCCTGGCTGCTGATCGGGGGCGCGGCGATCGGATTGATAGTCGGCAGGATCGGCTGCCTGTTGTTCGAACGGATAAAATATGTGGACCGGGGGTATTTCTATATACTGACGATCGGCGTTATCCTTCTCGGTTTCGGGGCGGCCGATCTGCTCGGTGCGAGCGGTATGCTCTCCGCGTTCTTCGCCGGGCACGTGATGGGCAACGGAAAATTTCCTTATAAAAGCGGAGTTTCGACATTCGTGGGCGCGTTGTCACAGATAGCGAATGTCGCTCTCTTTGTCCTTCTCGGGCTTCTGGTATTTCCAAAAGAGTTTTCACAGATACTGTGGCCGGGCGTGGTCGTGTTC
>JAGODA010000035.1 GCA_017998475.1 Spirochaetota bacterium
GGTAGAAAACTTGATCCATTCAGAATTCAAAGAGTGTTATTTATACGCACCATAGCGCAAAGCACGAAGGCGCTATGAATCAGGGCATACCCGAGTCTGTTTTTTGGGGCAGATAGTCTTCCATGTGATTTAAATGGATAGCTTATACTGTTACAGGAGATAATTAAGTGAAAATCGATGGGTAAAAGGAGTGGCAAAAAGTCTTATTGTTGCATATATGCAACACGTGTTTCCATTTCGCAATATATGTGTATAAATTGGAGTCTTAAAAAGGCATGTGCTTGGGCATTCCCGGACCAAAGGGTATTTTGTGTTGTGAAAATATCTTAAAGCACGTCTATTCTTTCAGCTATTGAGATCTTTTTCCGCTTTCGCCTTCCCCGTCTCCATTCAGATTTTTTTTAAATTCGCGTATGCCACCGGCAATATCCCTGGCGAGACGGGGAATCTTGCCCGCGCCGAAAATCAGAAGAATGATCAAAAAGATGATAACCAGTTCCCATATCCCGGGCATTCCCATGACGTTCTCCATGGAGCATGATGGTTTGGCGCCGCCCGAGGGCCGGAAGCTTCTGCATCTTCAGGCCTTCGGTTACATTGGTCGGGTTTCCCATGGCTCGTCTCTCCAGCGAGCAATGTGTGTTTGCGTCGGCGCCCCGGTCACGCTCGTGCTGAAATCATATGCAGAACAATAGTCGCCTGCCTCACTTTATATTTAGCACGTTTCATGCCAGATTCTGGTGGGCTCAGGTAATACCGAATGTAAGGCGTGGAGGAATTCAGCGGGACTCTGTTCTTGGATGGGTAACCCCATACTTCGCGGCCTTCCTCACGATGGTGGACGCGTCGATTTTCAGCTCCCTGGCCATCTCCCGCGTGGTGCGGTATGAGGCATAGGCCTTCTCCAGAAGCTGTTTCTCAATGCTCATTACCGCTTCGTTGAGGGGCATCAGGGCGGTAACGAACACTCGCGGGATGATCCCCTCGTGGCCGTTTCCGGTAAGGAGTGGCATGTCCTCCTTCGTTATAAGGTCGTGTGATGCCATCACCATCATCCTCTCCACCAGATTTTTCAACTCGCGGATGTTGCCGGGCCAATCGTGGCCCATGCAGATATCGATCACCCCGGGGGATATCCGCCGCGACAGCGAATGACTTTTGTTGAAAAGGGCCACAAAGTGCGCGATGAGGTAGGGGATGTCCTCCGTTCGCTCCCGGAGGGGCGGGATGTGCAGCGGCACCACGTTCAGGCGATAGTACAGGTCTTCACGGAATTGCTGCCGTCGGACCATATCAAGCATGTCCCGGTTGGTCGCCGCGATGACCCTTGCGTCGAGCGCATGCGGCCTGTGTCCGCCGACGCGCGTTATCTCTTCCGATTCGAGTACGCGAAGGAGTTTGGCCTGGAGATTAAAGGGCATCTCGCCGATCTCGTCGAGGAAAATTGAACCGCCATTGGCGATTTCGAAATATCCGGGCTTGCCCCCCTTCCTGGCGCCGGTAAAGGCGCCTGTCTCGTAACCGAAAAGTTCCGATTCGATCAGATTTTCCGGTATCGCGCTGCAGTTAACCTTGATGAGTGGCTTATCGGCCCTCATGCTGTGCTTGTGTATGTATTCGGCGATGAGCTCCTTGCCGGTCCCCGTCTCCCCGGTTATGAGTACGGATGAGTTGACGTGCGCGATCCGGCAGACGGTGTCCATCAGGTTCTTCATTTTAGGCGAAACGCCGACGATTTTATCGAATGCGTTGAACTTCTTTTTCAGGTCGCTCAGCTCGCTCTGATATATACCCGCGAGGCGCTGGCTCTCGTCGAGCTTCGTGATCAGTGATTTCAATTCGGTGATGTCCCGGACATTTGTGACAACGCGCAGTATGTTCCCCTCCTCATCGAAGACCGGGCTGCCGGTCACCAGAAGCGATTTTCCGGTTTTTGTCTCCTGGTAGATGGTCTGCTGTTCCCGAGTATCGAGTACCAGCAGCGTGACCGATTGCGAAAAGTATCCCTCCTGAACGAGGTCCTTCATGTTGCGGCCATAGAACGATGAGCAGGGAAGCCCTGTTATGGTTTCATAGGCCTTGTTGATGCGAAGAACATTACCGTCGCCGTCGGTTACCCATATCCCGTCGTACGAGGATTCGATTATGGCGTCCAGATCGCGGTTGAGTTCCTTGACGTTTTCTAGTTCGTGAGATATGGCCTCCAGATCGGTGATGTCCTGGAAGCGGTATACGGCGCCTATTACCCTGCCGAGTTTCTCGATCGGGTATCCCCCCATTATATATGGACGCCCCTTGACCGCGACCTTTTGAAGCGGGGCCGACCTGCCGGTCGCCAGCACTGTGGTGAGATCGATATCGGGAAAGAGCTCGGCGATGTTTCTCCCCCTGGCCTCGTCTTCCTTTATCCCCATGATTTTTTCGGCGGCCTGGTTGAACACGTTGATCGCCGCGTTTTCGTTAATGGAGATAATCATGTACGCGGTGGAGTTGATGATGGCGTGGAATTCGCCGAGCATCTTCTGGTTGTGTTCCGCGACTGCCCTGGCGAAATCTGTGCGGGTGATGATGCCCTCGATAACGCCGTTCTCCATGACCGGAACCTGGCCCTGCTCAAAATACACCAGGTCCTCGACCCGGTCGTCGGGATGCCCGCTTATAACTTCCCTTGTCATGAGTGTTTCAACCGGGGTGTTCATATCGAGAGACTGGCTGACGGCACGATTGATGTGACGGCTGGTGAAAAGGCCAAGCAGAGTCCCGTCCGGGTCCGCCACCGGCGCACTGTCAATCCTGTGCTGAACGAACAGAGTAGCCGCTTCACGGATCGTGTGCCCGCTCTGTAAAACGAGCGGGTTGGAAGTCATAATCTCTCTGAGCTTCATGGTGGTAATCCCGTGCCATCGATATAACGAGCGATCGTTCCGTGCCCGCACGGCGAAAACGAAAATTGTCCGTCAGCGGAACATCCTCCGGTAGATAAAAAAAAGGCGAGGATTCTCATCCCCGCCCATCATATCATATCGGCGCGTATTTATTGCAACGACTTTACACTATGCCGTAGGCGAGCATGGACTTGGCGACCTTGATGAACCCGGCGATATTGGCTCCGGTCACATAGTCGCCCTTCCTGCCGTAGGTCTCGGAGGCGTCGAGACAGGCCCGATGTATGCTCTTCATTATACCCTGGAGCCTGGAGTCCACCTCCTCCCTGGGCCATGAGAAGCGCATGCTGTTCTGCGACATCTCGAGTCCGGATGTCGCAACACCGCCGGCATTGGCCGCCTTTCCGGGACCGTAGAGGATCTTGTATTCCTGGAAGATGTCGACCGCTTCCGGGGTGGAAGGCATGTTCGCTCCTTCGGAAACGCATACGCATCCGTTTTTAACCAGAGCCTCCGCGTTCTTGCCGTTGATTTCGTTCTGGGTTGCCGATGGGAAGGCCAGGTCGACCTTCAGGCCCTGCTCGCGTACGACGTCCCAGACGTCCTGGCCGTCGAAAAACTTCGCGCCGAATTTGTCGGCGTATTCCTTGATCCGCCCGCGGCGGATGTTCTTGAGTTCCATCACGAAGGCGAGCTTGTCCGCGTCTATACCCTTCTCGTCGATTATGGTGCCGTTGGAGTCGCTCAGGCTTATGACCTTGCCGCCGAGGGCGTTGACCTTCTCGACCGTGTACTGCGCGACATTGCCCGATCCGCTGACGATCGCCGCTTTGCCCTTCATGTCCTGTCCGCGCGTTGCGAGCATCTCGGCCGCGAAATAGGTCGCGCCGTAGCCCGTCGCCTCGGGACGGATGAGGCTTCCGCCGTACTCGAGCGCCTTGCCCGTGAGGACGCCTGTGTGCTCGTTACGTATTTTCTTATAGTAGCCGTACATGTAACCGATTTCGCGCCCGCCGACCCCTATATCTCCGGCCGGCACATCCACATCGGCGCCGATGTGACGGTAGAGCTCGCGCATGAAGGCCTGGCAGAACCGCATGACGTCCATGTCGCTCTTGCCTTTGGGATCGAAGTCGCTGCCGCCTTTCGCGCCTCCCATCGGAAGCGTGGTGAGGCTGTTCTTGAATATCTGCTCGAATCCAAGGAACTTGATGATTCCCAGGTTGACCGAGGGATGGAAGCGAAGCCCGCCCTTGTAGGGCCCAATGGCGTTGTTAAACTGCACGCGAAAGCCCCGGTTTACGTGAACTTCTCCTTTGTCATCGACCCACGGTACGCGGAACATTACGACCCTGTCCGGCTCCACGATCCTTTCATAGATTCCCGCCTTTACGAATTCTGGATGCTTTTTAATTGTGGGCTCGAGTGTGTCGAGCACCTCTTTTACGGCCTGGTGGAACTCGAGCTGTTCCGGATCCTGCTTTTTCACCTTGTCGATGATTTCATTGATGAGTGACATTGCCGTTCTCCTCGCGCATGCTGTAATGGTGTCCCGTGAATATAGTGAAACTAAAATATATTCGCGTAAAATTTAGTCATACTAACAGGGGTCGCTACGGGTGAATGTCAATGATTATAGGCCCGTGGAGGGGCGGCGAATTGTTACGGTAATGTTAAATTTTTCCGGGCTTACTGTACAATTTTGCACGGTTTTCAGCGGTGAAGTCATCAGGAGAATTTGGGTTGACCGACGCGGCAGCCCGATATACACAGATGGAATCGTACAGCGGAACGAGGGGGGATATAATGGATGAGCATATTACGGTTCGGTCTCCGGCGGCGGTCATCGTTTTCAGCGTGATCACCTGCGGCATTTACGCGCTGTACTGGATTTACCGGTTCTCGAAGGACCTGCGGGATTTTACCGGCAGGACGGACATCAATCCCGGGCTCGATCTCCTGCTCTGCATACTCTGCTTTCCCTACATCATCTACTGGTCGTATAAATACGGCATGGTGCTCGACGAGGCGCTCGATAAGGCCGAACAAAAGCCCGACGGCAACGCCGTACTCTATCTCGTGCTCTCTATATTCGGGCTCTTTATTGTCACCATGGCGATCATGCAGTCGACCGCGAACAGACTCCAGGGGCGCCGGCTTGCGTAAACGCGATTATATGATCCTGGCCGCGGGCGCGGCCGTCGCGCTCGCGCTGGTCGGCTCTGGCGGGTCCGCCTGCTTCTTCAAGTCCGTGTACGGTGTGCCCTGCCCGGGGTGCGGCATGACGAGAGCGCTTCTCGCGCTCGCCTGCGGCGATGTCGCCCTTGCGTTTTCGTTCCATCCGCTCGTACCGCTCGTACCGTTCATCGGCCTGGTCGCGCTTTTCAGGAAAACCGCCCCCTTCAGGGCCATGTACGACGGCGGGGTATTCTGGGTTGCCTGCGCCGTATGCTTCGTCGGAGTATGGGCGGTGCGCATGGCCGCGTATTTCCCCGACACGCCGCCGATGGAATACTCGCGATCGTCGCTCGCATACCGGGCTTTCGAGCTTCTTTTCAATTGAACATGGAGAATTCCTGATGGATGATCGAAGAAGCTCACGGGAAAAAAATTTCGAGCGCGCCCGTTTCCGTTACCGCGCGTCGCTCGTTTTTCTGGTCGCGGGCCTGGTGTATACCCTCTTTCCGCTCGATTTAATTCCCGACCTGCTGGGGCCGCTCGGCTGGGTCGACGATATCGGTGTTCTGTCGCTCGCGTTTTTAACGGCGCTGCGGTCGTACCGCCGGATGAAACGCGCGCTCAGCGACCGGCATCCTCGAAGCACACGATCTTCTGGCTGATGATATCCGAAACGATCACCAGCTCCCTCTCGATATCATACACCCGTACGATACCGGAATAACGCTCTTCATCGGGCAGAAGCCGTCCAAGAATGTTCGGCGTTGACGACAGATACGCCTCGTTAAAAACGGTTCCCTCGTTTTCCGGGAAAAGCGCCACGTAGAAGATATCGGTCTCCACAAGGTCCTGGAAAAAATGGGTCCCGAACGAGAGTTCCGGCACCAGATCGTCGCGCATGCTGGCGATCTCCATCAGGACCGCGATATTATTAATTTCGGAGAAGCGTACGGGTATGCCCAGCGACGGGGTCGAGGTGCCCCACCGTCCGGGCCCCATTAAAAGAGTGGGACAGGCCGACCGGTTTCCGGTCTGGCGGTTGAGCCGTCCGACGAGGCGCGCTATGTCGTATTTCTGCGAAAGCTGAAGCTCTCCGTATCCCCGTGGATCGACGGATATCACCCTTTTGATGCGCTGTGATATATTTCCTCCCATAAAGTAACCCTCGGAACGGAAGAACGTCCGGGTCGCATCGATCATGGAGGGGATTTCAACGCGTTTTTCCTGCCAGCGCGTCTGCTGCGGGCGGCACTGCAGCAGGTTGATGTGGTACGCGCCGTCCCTGTCGAAATTCACCGTGAATTCGACGTCCACGGGGTACGCATAGGCGCCTTCTATGGTTTTCATCAGACGTTGCATGTCGGCGGCGAACGAGGAGTCGGCAAGAAGGCGTTCGAACGTGAGCACCCAGGCTTTTCTGTCGCCTTTTCCCATGTCCCTCAGTCGCTGTTCGGATTCGATGTCGCGGACCGCCATGAGCTCTATGGGTATCTGGACTCCCTCGTCAAGGAGCGACGCGAGGCTGACGGTGCGTATCTCGTTCGCGGGGATGTCGAGCACGTCGACGTCATGCTGCGAGAATTTCCTGGCGTCGTCCATACCCGCGTGGGGGCGGGTGAGCGGCGAGTCGAGAGCGACGATCAGCGGGTAATCGCCCTCCACGCGGTTGACCGCGCGGGTCCCCAGTCCCAGCACCAGGCGGAGCATTCCGGCCGCGGGATCCATGTCGCTTTTCCATACGAATGTGTTGTACGACATTCCGACGCCGCCCATGTCGGGGAAAAAGTACCTGCCGTGGTGCGAACCGGAAACGCGCTGTACCAGAAGGGCCATCTGCTCGTCCATGCGATCCAGGCCGCGCTGCAGACGGTAGGTGAGCGCGTCCTCGTCCATGGTGCTGGCGAATACGCGTCGGACGGCATCGGCGAAGGAGGCGAGGCGCTGGGCGGGCGTGCCCTGGTTTACGCAGAAAAAGCTGTCGTACTTCCCGGCGAAGGCGTTACCGAAGGCGTCCTCGAGAAGGCTGGACGAACGGACGATGAACGGCGATTGTCCGAAGTATTCTATTATATACAGAAACTTGTCCTTTATCTCATCGGGGAAGCTGCCTGAAAGCATTTTCTCGTGCAGATCCGCCGCCGCGGTGAAGTATCCCTCGCTGGTCTTGTGCTCCATGAACGGTTTCCACCAGCCGTTCTGGACGATGTAGGTGTAGAAAACATCAGACCCGATATAGAAGGAGTCGTGCGGTTCGAGCAGGCGAGGCCAGTCGGAGTTCTCGGGGCCGGTGAGAATCTTTCGCGCCAGAAGCATGCCGACGGCCTTTCCGCCGATGTATCCAGTGCCTATCAGGCGGTCCTTGAGGGCGAGAAAATCATCGAGCGCGAGGTGGCGCGTGGCCAGCGAGAGTATGCGCTCGTCGCGCCCGATTATGACGCGACAGAGATGGTCGATCATCCGCTCGTGTCCCTTCCGCTCCCGCTGGTTCACGTGGAGGTCCTCGGCCTTCAGGAACAGACGGTCCCAGTAATCGAGGTTGCGTCGCGTGCTTCCGGCGCCTTTCTGTTGTACGTGCTGGATGAGCCGCGCCGCGTCCACGCTGTTGGTGACCGGGGTGAGGCGGTCGTTCTTCTTGAGATGGGGGAAGAACATTGTCGGCGAATAACGGTTCCACACCTTCAGGGGATGGATGTAATAACTGCCCTCGGAGTTGTACACATCGATAAGCACCTGCGTGGTCTCCCGTATGCGGGCTATCGTTTTAAACGAGAGACTGTTTCTGAGAATCGCGAAATAGGCGATGGTGTTGAGCTCGAAAAGGTAGGGGCAGGTCACCATGAAAAAGTTTCCGATCATGAGGTCGGTCGCCCATGCGGACTGGAGGTCGGAGAGGCAGTCGAACACATAGTAGACCTCTACGCCCTCGTTTTTAATGATGGAATGGACCTGGGTCGAAAACGACTCGAAGCCGCTGTACGAGTCGAGCATGTAGATCTGGTCGTACTGGCCCGGCTGAAGAATGGGCCCGTGTTGCGCGAAGCGCATGTATACAACGCGCCTGCCTTCTTTCAGGGCGTTCTCCACGTAGGGAGCGGTAAACTGGAAATAGTCCGAGATTTCGTCTACCTGCCATACGACATTGTCTCCTATGCGGAGATTGTTGATGACACGGTCGAGACTCGGTACGCCGGTGCTGCATTCCATGAGTGATTTCATCGCGCGTTCCAGATCGGATAAATACTGGTGTGGATACGGGAAAAGTATGGCCGGAGCGGGAGGTTGTCAAGATATTTCCATGCCCGCCATGGATTCGAGTCGGAAAATTCAACTTGCGCGCCGGAACAAGAAGGGTATGCTGGACACATAATTGTATCAGATACCAACTCGGAGAACGCGACATGAATCCGGTAATTGAGGCGATACACGCGCGTCGATCGATCAGGAAATTCACGGGGGCGCCCGTTTCCGGTGAAGACCTTTCGGCCGTCCTCGAGGCGGGCAGATGGGCTCCCTCCGGGCTCAACAACCAGCCATGGAGATTCGCGCTGATACGGGACGGCCAATCGCTTGAGGCGCTTTCGCGGTTGACGCACTACGGGCGCGTGGTCCGATCGTCCGCGCTCTGCGTTGCGGTGTTCTACCACGTACCGTCCGGTTACAATCGCGACAAGGATATCCTCGGCATCGGCGCCTGCATACAGAACATGCTGCTGGCCGCGCATTCGCTGTCCCTCGGCGCGGTCTGGCTGGGGGAGATCCTCAACAGGAAGTCCGATGTTAACTCCCTTCTCGGCCTCGACGGTTCGTTCGAGCTTCTGGCGGTCATCGCGCTCGGGCATCCTGACGAACGGCCCGAAAGCGAACGGCGTCCGATGGAGGAACTCGTTGTAAAAAGCGTCGGCTGAGGTCGCGGGATCGAGCCGCGCGCTCGCTAAAGCGAAAAAATCCTCACCCGTGGCGGGTGAGGATTTTTCGCATTGAACCGGGCGCCGGAATTACAGGTTGGGGATGTTCTTCACCCGTTTTTCCTTGGTCTCCTGTTTCTGCTTTTCAATGCGTTCCCGCTCGAGGCGCTCTTTCTCGGCCTGCTCGCGCGCGAGGCGTTCTTTTTCGGCCTTTTCGCGCGCCAGGCGCTCCTTCTCGGCGCGGGCCGCGGCAAGCCGGTCCTTCTTCTCAAGCTCGATCCTGGCGCGCTCTTTCTCGGCCTGCTTTTTCAGTTCCTCTTCCTTGCGCTTTTCGGCCTCGGTGTCGACGGGAGGGGCCACAACAACCTGCTGGATCTCCTGCCGGACGACTTCGTCAAGTTTCTCGACCGGTTTGATGTCCTTTACCTCTTCGCGAATGGCCGTTATCTCCTCTTCCTTGAGTACGGCCACCTCGATGGGTTTGTTTTCCTCTACGATTTTTTCCACGGCCTTAACGTCAAGCGCCACGGTGTTATTGGTCTCCACGATCGTTTCGATCTCCTCGACCACCTTGCCTTCCCTGACGGGATTTACCTTGATCTTTCCGGAGAGCACGTCGATCCTCGACGAGTTTTCGTCGGCGGTCACGCGGAAGCTGGTGCCCCGCACGGCGGCGATGGTGGTCGGCGAAGCGACCTCGAAACTGGATCCCTTCGCGAGCTTGGATACCGTTACAAACATCTTGCCGCTGGCAAGGTCCATGCGCGAGCGATCGGCGCCGGGACCGGAGAAGAGGCTGGTCATCCTGACCTGGGAGTTTTCGTTGATGCGGATGATGCCGCTGGTGCCGTAGACGATGTCGACCATGGAGGCGGTTCCCGTCGTCACGGTGTCATTTTCGGCTATACTATCGCCCGGGGCCGCCTGTCGCTCACCGTTGGGGGAGATGAGCCTGACCTCGCCGAAGACGGTGTTTACGCTCAGCGTTGTCGCTTCGTTGGATTTTTTGGAGCAGGATAAGGCGAAAGATACTATCAGAATGCAGAGAAAAATGGCTGTTACTCGTTTCATGGCGTCGCCCCTTGCTATTTCCTTGAATTTCCTCTTTGGATATCCCCGCCGGCAGCGGCCGCCATTGTTCCACACGCTTCGCGCCATATTTTTGGAACGATGTAAACCTGTAATGCGGAGACTTTCCCCTCCGTTCACGATACAGAGTTCGCTACTGCCGCCGTCCGCCCTCCGGACCGGCCGCTGGCGGCTTCAGGCCGGATGAGCGATTGCCAGATAAGGAATCGACTACACCATTACATAATACAATCGAAAAACGAGAAAGTGAACTTTTTTTTGTTTTTATTTCATAAGAATAAGAGCGGAGAGTATTCCGCCATTCCCGGGGGCGCGAAGACGCCGGCGGTTCCTGGCCGCCCGGAAACAGGGCCCTATTTTACATTATCCCGCCGCCGGATTGAACCGATATGTATACAGGCGGCATATCAACCGGCGGGAGCCGTACATGGGCATAAACGTTCCTTTCCATAAACCTCATATAACAGATGCGGAGATAGAGGCCGTTGCCGACGTGATGCGTTCCGGCTGGCTTACCATGGGGCCGAAAACCGTCGAATTCGAGGAATCCTTCCGCGCCCGCACGGGGGCGTCGCAGGCCGTCGCTGTGAGCTCAGCTACCGCGGCCCTGCATCTGGCGCTGGTTGCATCCGGAGTGGGAGAGGGCGATGAGGTTATCGTTCCCGCCATGACCTTCGCCGCCTCCGCGGAAGTCGTTCTCTACCGCGGGGCCACGGTGGTCATGGCCGACATCGAGCGTGACACGCACCTTCTGGATGCCGAATGTATCGCGGAGAAAATCGGCCCTCGCACGCGCGCGGTCATGCCGGTACATTACGGCGGGATGCCCTGTGACATGGACCCGATTATGGACCTCGCCCGGAGGAACGGGCTGGTCGTCATAGAGGACGCGGCGCATTCCCTTCCGGCGCGATACCGGGGTAGGGAGGTGGGCACCATCGGCGACCTCACCTGTTTCAGCTTCTACGCCACCAAGACCCTCGCCGCGGGGGAGGGGGGTATGATAACCACCGAAAACGCAGACTGGGCCGAGCGGTTGCGTTCGCTCCGGCTGCACGGCATCGGAAGGGACGCGTGGAAGCGTTATTCCTCGGAGGGGAGCTGGGCGTACGATGTGCTCGAAACCGGCTACAAGTATAACATGACCGATATCGCCGCGGCGATCGGAATGGAGCAGCTCAGAAAGCTCGACTGGATGAACGAACGCCGCGCCGATATCGCGGCCATGTATGATGCCGCGTTTTCTGGGAATGAGGCGTTCATTCCGTACGGTGGTCGTGCGGACCGTTCGTCGGCGCGGCACCTGTATCCCCTGCGCCTCAACCTGGAGGCCCTGTCGATCGACCGTGCGCGCTTTATCTCCGAGCTTAAAGAGCGCGGTATCGGTGCGAGCGTCCACTTCATTCCTTTATACCGCTTCACTCAGTACGCCGGAATGGGGTTCAACGCCGCCGACTATCCCTCGTGTGAGTGGGTGTTCGAGCGGGAGGTGTCTCTGCCCATCTACCCGGGTATGGGTATGACGGAAATCAACAGCGTGATCGAGGGCGTCCTCGATGTCGCCGGGTCATTCGGCAGGTAGGTCCGGACGATGCCGATTCTCTATGCCATACGGGGCAGGCGGTTCGCCTATGTCGTTCTCGACGCGCTCGGTGTCGCGGGTGCGGTCGCGCTTACCGACTCTCTGCTTGCCGACATGCTTCCCGGCTCCGGCCTTTCAGCGTTCGCCGCGCGCACGTTGCTCGTATGCGCGGTCTATCTCGCGGCCTTCTATATCCTCCAGGTCTATCGCGTCATATGGCATTATTCCGCGATGAGCGACATGTACCGGCTGCTGGGGGCGAACTTCGCGGGCGCGCTCGCGTCCGGTCTCGCGCTCTGGGCATACGGGCCGCGGCCCGCGCTGGCCTGGCTGGTCATCGTCTTCCTGTTCGCGGCCGGATTCAGCCTTCTGTACCGGGCGGTTGTGCGCGACCGGCTCGGAAGACGGAGCACCGTCGCGGTCGGGGAAGACGGAGACGGGATGTCCAGGCATCGCCGGCGGATACTCATCGTCGGCGCCGGCGAGGCCGGCCGCATGATTCTCTCGGAGTACGCGCGGCGCGGCTGGGACCGCGACATCGCGGGTTTCGCCGACGACGACCGCGCGAAGATCGGGCGGATCATCGGCGGGAAGAAGATTCTCTGCACGCTTGACGGCATGGGGCGTGCCCTGCGGCAGTACGGCATTTCCGAGGCGATCGTGGCCATGCCTTCGGCCGGCACGGGGGCGATCGACAGGGCGGTATCGATCCTCCGCCGGGAAAATCCGGACATCATCATCAAGACCCTCCCGGTTTTTACCAAGATATTCGAGAGGTCGCTGAGCCCCGACCTGCGCGAGGTCGGGATCGCGGACCTCCTGGGGCGCGAGGAGTTTATGATCGACGCGGCCGCCATGCAGGAGCGTTTCGCCGGCAGGACCGTGCTGGTAACCGGGGCCGGGGGAAGCATCGGCTCCGAGCTGTGCCGCCAGCTGTTGAAGTTCAGGATAGCGCGCCTGGTGGCCCTCGGGAGGGGGGAGTTCTCCATCTACTCCCTCGCCAAATCCCTCGCCGAACAGATGTACTTTCTGGAAAGCGGCGCGGAAATCGTCTACCGGATCGCCGATGTCGGGGACACGCGGATGCTTGACGGCATCTTCGCCGCATATCGACCCGACATCGTCATCCACGCGGCGGCGCACAAGCACGTGCCGCTTATGGAATTCAACGAGGCCGAGGCCATACGGAACAATGTGCTCGGCAGCAGGAACGTCTTCGACGCGGCCCACCGTCACGGCGCGGCGGAGTGCGTGATGGTGTCGACCGACAAGGCGGTTCGCCCGACCAACGTGATGGGCGCCAGCAAGCGCGTCGCCGAACTGGTCGCGATGTACTATTTCCTGGAAAAGGGGCTCCGCACCTCGATTGTGCGTTTCGGTAACGTGATCGGGAGCCGCGGCTCGGTCATCCCGCTCTTCAGGGAACAGATACTGAAGGGCGGCCCCGTTACGGTTACCCATCCCGAGGTTACGCGCTATTTTATGTCCATTCCCGAGGCCTCCATTCTCGTGCTCAACGCAGCGGCGTACGCCGCGGGAGGCGAGGTGTTCGCGCTCGACATGGGGAAACAGTACCGTGTTGTGGACGTGGCGCGCAGTCTCATCCGTCTGTTTGGCTATGTACCTGAGCGCGATATCCGCATCGAGTACACGGGACTCCGTCCGGGCGAAAAGCTGTACGAGGAACTGTTTTACGATCAGTCCCTGCTCGCGCAAACGGACAATGCGAGGATTTTCAGGCTGAACGCCCCGGCGGAAAGGTATGACCGGCGGGCGATAGAGGACTTTCTCGAGAAAACGATCCCTTCCCTTTACACGCTCGACGCGCGCGCGATACGCGAGGCCGTGCGTTCGGTGGTACCGGAATACGAATTCGTGCTTCCGTCCGCATCCGCATCGGGAAACCGTCTGGTCACCTGAGCCCGGCGTGCCGGCAAACAGTAATTGACAAAAAAATAGACAGACTGGAAGATACCGTTGGTTTTAAACCATCCGGCCAGCGGGGTATGCCTGTGCGTAAAGTGATAAATGTCGGGCTCATCGGTTTCGGCACCGTGGGGAGCGGTGTCCATCACCTCATCGCGCGCAACGGAGCGGTCCTGGGACAGCGGACCGATCTCGATATACGAATAAAGACCGTCTGCGACCTCGACATCACCCGCGTGAAGGAGAGGGCGCCGGGTGTGACCGTGGTGGCGGACTGGAAGAGCGTCGTCGCCGATCCGGAGATTCATACGGTCGTCGAGCTCATCGGCGGTCTTGATCCGGCGGAATCCATTATCGTCGAATCGCTTTCTGCGGGAAAGAACGTGGTTACCGCCAACAAGAAGCTCCTGGCGGAGAGGGGCGAACGCATATTTGCGCTCGCCAACGGCGGAAAGGCCTCGCTGGGCTTCGAGGCGGCGGTGGGCGGAGGCATCCCCTGCATCGCCGCGCTGAAGAGCGGCCTCGTGGGGAATCGCATCCTGAGCGTTATGGGCATTCTGAACGGGACGACCAACTACATCCTCAGCCGCATGCAGGAGGAATCCCTCTCGTTCGAGGCCGCGCTTGCCGACGCGCAGGCGAAGGGCTTCGCGGAAGCGGACCCCACCTTCGACATCGAGGGATACGATGCCGGGCACAAGATCGCGATCCTTTCCATGATCGCCTTCAATAAAAAAATTGACTATACCGCCATCTCCATAGAGGGCATCACCAGAATCGGCGCGTTGGACATTGAATACGCGCGAGAGATGGGCTATCGCATAAAACTTCTCGGCATCGGCAAGCGCGCCGGCGACCGGGTCGACATCCGCGTGCACCCGACCATGCTTCCCCTGCGGCACCCCCTGGCGTCGGTGCAGAACGAGTTCAACGCCGTGATGATAACAGGCGACATGACCGGTCCCGTCACGCTGACCGGCAAGGGCGCGGGCAGCCACCCGACGGCCTCCGCCGTGGTGAGCGATATCGTGAGGATCGCGCAGAGGCCCGCCTCCTCGGCCGGCGCCATCCGGTTCGACGGGGACGCGTCCTACGTTCCGCCGGGCGAGCGCCTCTCGCGCTACTACATGCGCGTTCACACGGAGGACAGCCCCGGAATTCTTGCAAAAATCGCCGGCGTGCTCGCCGCCTACGGCATCTCGATCGCCTCGGTCATCCAGAAGGAGAGCGACATGCCGCACGTGCCGCTGGTCATAATGACCCACGAGGCGCATGAAGAGGGGCTGTTGACGGCGGTCAAAAAGATCAACGCCTTCGATTTCGTCGAGGGAGACGCCACGGTGATACGGGTGGAGGACTATGTGAGCGATGGAGCGGATCATGAGTAAAGAATTCCGGGCGCACTTCCGTTGTGCCGCCGGCTGCGGCGAGACCTATCCGCTCGACGAGGTGGTGTACAGATGCCGGAAATGCGGCGAGCTCCTCGAGGTCCATCACGACATAGACGCGCTCCGCTCGCGGAGCGCGTCCGAGTGGAAACGCCTGTTCGACTCGCGCGTCGGGACCACGCGGTGGCCCTTTGGCAGCGGCGTGTGGGGTAAAAAGGAATTCGTGTGCCCGGAGATCGACGACGAGAATATCGTGTCGATGTACGAGGGGAACACAAACCTGTTCTGGGCGAAGCGGTTCGGCGAGATGCTGGGCATGAAGGATCTCTGGGTGAAGATGTGCGGCAACAGCCACACCGGATCGTTCAAGGACCTGGGCATGACGGTGCTCGTCTCCATGGTGAACGAAATGATCCGTCGCGGCGTGCGCCTGGACGCCGTAGCGTGCGCCTCGACCGGCGACACTTCGGCGGCGCTGGCCGCCTACTGCGCGTACGCGGGGATTCCGTCCATTGTGTTCCTCCCTTCGAACAAGATATCCATAGCCCAGCTTGTT
>JAGODA010000369.1 GCA_017998475.1 Spirochaetota bacterium
CTCGCACACCATGTACGAGGGTGCAGTCTGGTTTCACCGGCAATTCCGCTTCGACGGACGGAAATCCGACGCCGTCTTCGCCCGGCTCTGTTTCCAGGGTGTACTGCTGAGATGTTCGGTCTGGCTGAACGGGCGCCTCCTCGGTCGCCGTGAAGGAGGATACACGCCTTTCTATTTCGATATATCCGATCATCTGAACTATGACGGCATCAATCACCTGGTCGTAAAAACCGACAACCGGCTCACCTGGACATCCCTGCCGCCGAAAATATGGAAGCATCATCACGCCGGGTGGCATACCTACGGCGGAATATATCGGGATGTTTCAATAGAACTCGTTCCCTCTCAGTACATATTCAAGGGCGCCGCGTCGTCCGTAACCAGCGCCGGCCGAACCGATCTCCGCGTCGATGTACTTGTGCATAACATGTCCGCAATGCTTCCGTTCGATCTGGCCTGTTCCGTATACGCACCCGGTGGAAAACGCGTCGGAGCGATCAGGACAGGGCGCGTGACACCGGGAGAACCGGTCAGCGCCCATCGGTTCGATTTCAGGATTGACAGGCCCATTACGTGGAGCCCCGAAAGCCCCCGTCTGTATACCGTTCGCCTTTCCATTCGACGCGGGAGCTCGCGCCAGAACCTCATGTTTAAGACCGGGATTCGTGATGTATCGGTGAGCGGAACATCAATTCTGCTGAACGGAACGCCCGTGTTTTTAAAGGGCATCTGTAAGCATGAGGACGACCCCCGGCTGGGCGCCACGCAGAACACGGCAAGCATCGCGCGGGACCTGTCCCTCGTCAGGAGACTTAACGCCAACTATATCCGCCTCGCGCACTATCCTCACAGTGTGGACGAGCTTATCGCGGCGCGCGACGTGGGGATACTCCTCAGCGAAGAAATCGCCAACTATCAGACCGGCACCGGGTTCACGGCGTGGCACGAGGAGCGCCAGAGCGTTTTCCGTTTCCCCGTGCGCATGTTCGGCATGCGCCAGATGATGAAGCTCGAATTCCTGCTCAATGCCCAGCGCGAAATCGCCGAGATGATCGAGCGCGACCGCAACAATCCCGCCATCATCATGTGGAGCGTCGGCAATGAAACCTATACGCTCTTCGGTGACGGCGGAAGGGTCTACGCCTGGCTTCGCGACGTCGCCCGCGGATTCGACCCCGGCCGCCCCGTTACCATGGCCGAGCTCACGTATGACATTCCGTTTTTCGACAACAGGCGCCGGGCCGCCGGGGAAATGGACGTCATATCCGTCAACATGTACTGCGGCTGGTACTACGGCGACACGGCCGGCATAGGTCCCCATCTCGACCGCCTCCACCGGATGTACCCGGACAGGCCGATAATCATCTCCGAATTCGGCGCCGATTCCGCCCCCGGCAGGAAAGAGAGCGACGGGGTTTGGAAGGCCGAGCGGGTCGGGTACGGCAAGACCTACTCGGAGGAGTACCAGGCCCGTATTATCGCCGAGTACTGGAAAGCGGCGCGTGAACGGCCGTTCGTAACCGGGGTATCGCCCTGGGTGTTCTCCGATTTCTTCTGCACCTGGTTTCCGAACAACCCGGTGCCTTTTTTCAATCTCAAGGGAATACTCTCCGCCGGGCGCAAGCCCAAGGCGGCGTACCATCTGCTTGGAAAACTGTACGGAGGGAAGTGAGCCGTATGGCCCCATTGTACGATTTCAGGCGCTTCCAGGAGGAACTGTTTCCGGAGTGGATGCGTCAGTTCGAATCAGGCCCCGTTACCGGTGAATACAGCTATAAAATCGGCGGACCCACCGATTCCTACGGCACCACCGACATGCTCATAAGCCGCTGGATAATCGGCGAACTCGAACTCTCCGATCCGCGAAAGGACGAGTGGGCATCCGTCATCAATCGCTTTCAGCGCCCTGACGGATGGTATCGCAAGACCTATACCTTCCATCACCGCGAACACACCACCGCGTACGCCGTCGCCGCGCTGACGCTCATTGATCGAAAACCAGCCATGCCGCTCGCGTGGGCCGTGCCCATTCTCGCCGACCGCGCCTCCATGGAACGCTGGATTGAAAGCGTCAACTGGTCCATCATATGGCCCGGTTCTCACATCGTGTCAGGAGTACCGGCTGCCCTTGCGATGACCGGAGAAGGTAACGACGATTTCTACGAATGGTACTTCGACTGGCTCGACAGGAACGTCGATCCCCGTTCGGGCTTCTGGTGCCGCGGACTGGTCCACCGGCTCGGGATAATCCGCCGTCCCACCAAACACGAAATGGGCGGCGCCTTTCATATGTATTATGTGTACGAGCGTTTCGGAAGGAAATGGCCTTATCCCGAACGTATCGTCGACCATACGCTCCGCCTCCAGCACGCCAACGGGCTGTGGGACTCCGACGTCACCTACTGCATCGATCTTGATGGAGTGTATTGCCTCACGCGCTCGAGCCGAAATGCCGGCTGGTATCGCAGGGATGACGTTTACACCGCGTGCCTCCGGTATCTCGAAACCGCGGAGCGAATCCTGAACGATCGCGAGTTCCTTTTCCGTCGTTACCGCGACTCACACATCCTCACGGGCGCGCTCGCCGCCGTGGCCGAATGCGCCAGGTTCTTTCCGGAAATCGTACGAACCGCGAGACCGTGGCGTCAATCACTGGACACGGCCTGTTTTATTTGAGCGCTGTTGATGCACGCGCGCGCCGGGAGCGCGAATCCCGGACACGGCCCTGGCGGCCGGTGAACTCACGGTGAAGGGTACTCGCATGAAATTCAACTACGGCAGGATCTTTCTGCTCGGCTTCGGCTCCTTCGGCTTCAGCGCGATCTGGGTCATTTATAACAGCTTCGTGCCCCTGTTCCTCCAGGACCGTTTCCTTCTCGCGCCAGCCATGATAGGTTTCTTCATGACGCTCGACAACATAGCGGCGCTCTTCATACAGCCGCCCGTGGGAGCATGGTCAGACCGCGTGCGAACCCGCATCGGAAGACGCATGCCGTTCATCATCGCCGGCATACCGGTCGCGGCAACGGCCTTCATCCTGCTTCCGCTCGCTCCGGTACTTCCGCTCTACGTCGCGTGCACGGTCAGTCTCATTCTCAGTATGGCGGTATGGCGCACACCCGTCGTAGCGCTATTGGCCGACATCACCCCTTCCCCCTACCGTTCCCAGGCCAACGGCATCAGCAACTTCATGGGAGGCATCGGAGGCATAATCGCGGCCGTCGGCGGGGGGGCGCTCTTCGCCGTACACCAGGGATACCCCTTCTGGATGGGGGCCGGCC
>JAGODA010000036.1 GCA_017998475.1 Spirochaetota bacterium
CATCATGCCGAGACCAAGAGTGCTGATCGCAAGCTCCCTCGATACGCCGATGCGCCGCTCGGAGATGTTGAGCATCCGCAGGGTGGACCGCACGAATTTAATAAGGGAGCTGAGGGCGTAATTCCAGCTCATGGAATGGTAGAACTGTATGATGAGCAGGTCGCTTTCGGCCGGCGCCTTCCCCTCGGGAAACCGCAGCAGTCGCGGCATCGCCTTGATAAGAAGATGCACCGCGAACTCGCGCAGGATACCGAGGACCACCCGCACCGTCAAAAGCGGCAGGCGTTCGCCCAGGAGCGCCAGTCCATCGGCGCCGTAGCGCTCGCAGTTGGAGAAATCGCCCTTTTTAAAATAGGCGTGGCTTATCTGCCGGTACGCGGCCGCGCGGGCAACGGGCTGTTTGAGGTGCGGGAGTATCCGGTTGAAAAGCCCTATGGCCTCGTCGTTCTTCCCCGTCACCAGGTAGAGCTCGCCTATTCTGGTCTGGCACTTCAACCACAGCGGCATGCGCACCGGGTCCACCACTCCGTCGCGCTCGAGCATTCCGGATGTCAGCGCGAAATAGCGTATGGCCTCCTCGTTGGCGTAACTCTCCATCGCGCGCTTTCCGGCCGGGTACGCGTATTTAAGCGTCTTCTCCCCGTCGCCCGCCTGCGAATAGTGGAAGACCAGGTCGAACACCGGGTATTCCGGTCCTTCGGGCGCGGCCTCGAGCGTGCGCGCGATCCGCAGGTGCAGGTCCCTTCGCCGCCCGGCGGAGAGCATGTCGTAAAAGGCCTCCCGTATGCGGTCGTGGACGAAAAACAGCTTCCCGCGGTCCCGCCGGTCGATATCCAGCAGCTGCATCGCCACCGCCTCGTCGACGATCCTCACAACCTCGTTATGCGAGTACTCCTCGTCGTGTTCGCCGTCCACCAGCAGTCCGAACAGCAGGCTGATGTCGAACTTGCGGCCTATCACCGCCCCGTACGACAGCACCTCGTTCGCGCGCGGCGAAAGGCCGACGATGCGCCGCATGACAGCGTCCAGAATGCTGGTCGATATCTGCAGCGACCCGAGCCTCTCCTCGTCCGCGTTCCAGTACTTCCCCGAAAGGACGAGCACCCCGTCGCTCACCATTCGTTTGACGATCTCGAAGGCGAAGAACGGGTTCCCGCGGCTTTTCTGGTACACGACATCGGCCACCCTGTTCAGGTAGGGGTCCACGGAACCCAGCAGTCCGTACACGAAACGGGTGACCGAAGAGCGGTCGAGGGGTTCCACGCGGAGCTGTTCCAGCGGGTAGCCCGCCTGCGCGGCGAGACGGATGAAACGGCTGACCCCGTGGGAAACCGAGACCTCGTTGTCCCGATACGAACCGATGATCATGAGCGGGGCTGAGGATATCCCGGAGGCGATCTCGTCCAGGAGCGCGAAGCTCCCCTCGTCGGACCACTGCAGGTCGTCCAGGAACAGAACAAGCGGCACGCGCGTGTCGGCGAGAGCCCTGATGAAATCCCCGGCCACCATGAGGAAGCGCCGGTTTTCCCGCTCGGGCTCCAGCTCGACCGGTATGGGGCAGGGATCGGTAATTTCGATGAGCAGTGGATTGAGGCGAAACACCACGCCGCAGCGGTCGATGCCGATCGACTTGACGCGCGCCTTGAGGTCCATGCGGTAACGATCGCGCATCTTCGGGAAATATTGAAGAAAGAGATTAAGCGCGTCCTTGAACGGTCCGTAAGGAACCTTGTTCTCCCCCGCGAAGCATTTGCCCTCAATGAAGACGCCTCCGCCGGATATCACATAGTCGCGGAGCTCCTCGGCAAGCCTGGTCTTCCCGAGGCCCGCCTCGCCCGCTATGAGGCAGACCGATCCCCGCCCCTCCTTCAGGTTGTCGTATCGTGCCTTCAGCCGTGAGAGGTCTCCGTCGCGACCGACGATGCCCGTACGCGAGTTGAGGCGGGCCTGACGGTCGGCCGCGCCGGGTACTATGTCCACGGAGCCCGAAAGGACCAGCCTGAGGTCGTGCAGAAGTCCCTGTGCGCTCTGGTAGCGGTTCTCGGGCTCTTTTTCGAGGAGCTTCAGTATCATGCGCTCGATGACCGGCGGCACCTGTTGATTGTAGGCGGAGGGCGGCTCGGGTTTTCTGGCGATGTGCTGGTGGATGATGGAGAACGCGTCGCTTCCCTCGAAGGGAAGGCGCCCGGCCACGAGCCGGTACAATACCACACCGAGCGAATAGAGGTCGCTGCGCTCGTCGACGGGTCGGCGGATGATGCCGCTCTGCTCGGGCGACATGAAGCTGAAGGTGCCGGTGGCGCCCTTCCCCGATCCACCGGAAAACTCGCGCACGTGCGCGAGGCCGAAGTCGATGATCACCGCGCGGAGGTCCTCCCCCCTTCCGGAAATCATGATGTTTCCGGGCTTGATGTCGCGATGGACAATGCCCATGTCGTGTACGTGAGCGAGCGCGTCGCTCACCTGGGAAGCCAAAAGGAGGATTTCGCGCGGGGAGAAGGACTCGCCCCGTTCGAGCGAGTCCTGCATGCTGGACCCCTCGATGTGCTCCATCACGAGGTAGTGCACGGACTGTCCGGGCGCCAGGGGGGCCGGGAGCTCTCCGATCTCGTGGAGACCGACAATGCCGCCGTGGTGTATGTTCCCCACGGTACGCGCCTCGGTGTGGAAGCGTATGATGTCCTCGATGCGCCGGGACACGCTTCCTTCTTTCAATATCTTGAGAGCGACCGTGGTCCCGTCGAGGCCGCGAGCGCGGAAGACCGCGCTCATGCCGCCTTCGGCGATGAATTCCAATATCACATATCGGTCGGCTATGGTCTGTCCGGATAGTTTCATTGTATCTGTATCGGCTCCGCGCGCATGCCGTTCGGCGCCGGGACTCCTTGAGACTACACCGCGGCGGCGCAGCGGTCAACAGATTTACGATACCGGCCCCGCGGTGTCCACCGGCTACTTCGACGGCGGCCCCATAACGGCGGCTTCGAACTCGGCGATGCGCGCCCGGGCGAAACGGGTCATCCCCTTCAACGCGTGCCATTCGGCCCTGCCCGCCGGCGGGTTTTTCGCAACGGCGACCAGGATGTCGTTGGCCAGCACCCTGAACGGGGGCAGGTCGAGTCCCTCGGCGATCCTCTCGCGCGCGTCGTAAAGCCGCCTGAGCCGCGCTCGGGCGGGGCCCGGAAGCCGGTTGGCGCCGGGTAGCCGCAGGTGCGGATCGCTTTTCGGCGTGAACCGTACATTCTCAAGGGTCCGGTGGGCTTTCTGTACCTCGGCGCCAAGGCCCTTTTCATCGATCCTCGCCCCGAGCACGCGCCGAAGCTCAAGCAGGTGCAGGACATCACCCGCGGCGTATTCCATCTGCCTCGATGTGAGAGGCCTCCTGCTCCAGTCGGACCGGCGATCGCTCGCGCTCTTGGGAATCGAAAGCCCCAGGTATTCCTCCAGAAGCGCCTGAAGGGAGAACCGCTCGCTGCCGAGCACCCGGGCGGCGATCTGTACGTCGAAGATTCCTGCCAGGCGGAACCCGCAGGTATGATGCAGCAGGCGCATGTCGAAATCGGCCGAGCACATCACCTTGCGCGGACGTTCGCCTTCCATGAACTCCCGAAGCTCCCCGATCCCCCCGAGGGATACCGGATCGACGAGATAACAGCGCTCTCCGTCGAAAATCTGGACCAGGCAGAGGTGGATTCCGTAACGGTGGAGGTTCGATTCGCCCTCGCAGTCCATGGCGACCTCGTCGACCATCTCGAGGCGCCGCGCGAGGTCCGCGATGCCCTCCTGCGTATCCACCAGAACTATTGTGTCTTCGTTCATGCGTTGTTCCCGTTTTCTGCCTGGCGCGAAGCGCTGGCGGGCGTATGTCTGTGGCCCCGACCACAATCTCATTACGCCGCGGCAAGGCAAGCAACTATCGGCCCGGCCGCAGGAAATTAATCACCCGCACGCGACTCCGGAACGCGCAAATTATTGTTGAATTATCCGCGCGCCACCGGCCGAATGAAACGGGCGCGGCGGCGCCCATCATCACCCGGAGGAAACCAATGCTCGCCAAACGGATCATCCCCTGTCTCGACGTAAAGGACGGGCGCGTCGTAAAGGGCGTCAACTTCGTGAATTTCCGCGACGCGGGTGACCCGGTCGACAACGGCCGGTTCTACGACGAGGAGGGCGCGGACGAGCTGGTGTTCCTCGATATCACGGCGAGCTCGGATCGAAGAAATATCGTCCTCACCATGGTAAAGAACGTTGCCGAGACCGTCAATATTCCTTTTACGGTGGGCGGAGGCATACGCACCGTCGACGACGTGCGCATGATACTGGAAAACGGCGCCGACAAGGTGTCCATCAACACCGCCGCGGTCCTTAACCCCGACATCATCGGCGAATCGGCGGTGCGCTTCGGCGCCCAGTGCATTCTGGTCGCCATCGACGCCAGGCGGAACGAGCGCGGAAGCTGGAGCGTCCACCTGAACGGCGGCCGCACCCCGACCGATATCGACGCCGTCGAGTGGGCCGTGCGCGCGTGCGGCCTTGGCGCCGGCGAAATCCTGCTCACCAGCACGGACCGCGACGGCACCAGGGCGGGCTACGATATCGAGCTGACCCGCCGTATCGCCGACGCGGTCACCGTGCCGGTTATCGCGTCGGGCGGCGTCGGAACGATCGAACACATGTACGAGGGGTTGACCGCCGGCGGCGCCGACGCGGTGCTCGCCGCGTCCATCTTCCATTTTCGAGAGATAACCATAGCCGAGGTGAAACGGGAGCTCTCGGCCAGGGGCCTGCCGATGAGGACAGTCTGATCAGAAATACAGCACCAGGGCGACGATGGCGGCGATGATGACGATAAAAAGGACCGAAAGCCCGAGGATGAGCCCCAGGCTGGATTTCGCCTCGTCCCCGGCGCCCGCGCGCGCGAGCTCGTAGGCCGGATCGAGGGCGACCTTGATGTTCGACTCCTCCTCGACGATCTTGGCGTAGATGCCCCTGGCGACGATGGCGAATATCGAATAGCCGCCGTCCGGGTTGGGTTTGATGGATTTGACGCGCGCGGTTATGGGCTGAAGGGTGCCGTCCTCGTAGGCGTTGAGCGCCTTCGCCACCGATATACACTTCGGGTTCGAGTCGGCAATCGACACGCGGATGCGATCGCCCGGCTCGATCCGCGCTATGTCCTTACCCTTTATGGGCGACAGGATGAGCGAACATTTCATTATAAGCTTCACCCCTTCCTGCCCCTCGCGCACTTCGTCCGCCGGCTCCCGATCCGCGGCCGGAACCGCCTGGGGCTCCTCGGGCTGCTTTTTGAGCGCCGCCGCGTCAAGCTTCTTGCTGCTCGCCGAATTCAACTCCATATCGAGCGAGGAGATGTGCTGGGAATCCACCTTTATATCAATGCGCTGGACGTTCAGTATGAACTGAACAAGTTTCTGCAGCGCCCGCTCGACGGCGATGCCGTTGCCGCTCTGGAGGAAGCGTGTGAGCTCGGCGCAGAAGCTCAGGTTGAAACCGTCGTGGAAGCGGTTTTTGACAAGCGTCTCGAAATGCGTATCGTGCTCGCCCGAGGACAGCACCTCCAGAATGTCCCTTTCAAATAACTTCCAGTCCACGGCGGTGTCGATGGCCTTGGTCATGTAGGTCGAGACCACCAGCACCAGTGAATCGACGAGCTTGTTGTAGATGCCGTTATAGAAGACGATGAAGGCGCCGTTGAGCGTCGACGAGGCGAAACGGGCCTTGAGCACGTACAGGTCCTTGTACGAGCCGGCGACCATGGCCTTGGCTTTTTCCATGTCCCCGCCCGCGTAGTGCAGCGCGATATTGATCTTGGCGGTCTGTTCGGAAAACGAACTTACCGCGGAATCCAGCTCTTTGCTCATCGGTATGTTCCGTCGTTTTATGTATTTTCCGCAGGGTGCGCCGAGCGTCAGGCCCGCGGCGCCTTATTGAGCACCATCTTTATACGCTCCAGGACACGGCCGCGCTGGATCGGCTTGAGTATGAAATCCGCCGCCCCCATCTGCAAAAGGTCCGCGAGGACCGACTTGCTCGTTTCGTCGCTGATAAAGACGATCCGCGCCTTCGGCTTCTTCTGTGAGATCTCGTAGAGCAGCGCGTAACCATCCACGCCGGGCATATCGAGATCGGTGGTGATAATATCCAGGTCGCGCGCGAAACGGTCATAGAGCTGGAGCGCCTCCCTGCCGTCGCCCGCCGAGGCGACGACCTCATACCCCTCGGACTCGAGTATCTGTACGATCTGTTTTCGCTGAAATTCCTTGTCCTCGACGACCATCACCCTGTACGGCTTGCCGCTGGGTTTGACCCCGTCGGGCCGCTTGGGATTGAGATTCGGAAAATCGTGCGAGCTCTTCATCGCGACTCCTCCCCTGCAATGGTGGGCGTGATCCAACGCATGACGGAAAGCGCTCCGGTATCGGCGCGCTTTCCGCCGGGTGGTTACATATGTATAATCCCCCCGGGCGGCATCGTGTCAACCGCAAAATTCATCGCGGCGGCTCATATCTCCACCAGATCGAAGCCGTTCTCCCCGAGGCCTATTTCCGACGCGTACTCGAGCTGGTACTCCCAGGGAAGGTCGTACAGCGCGCGCAGATTGTCCTTCGATTCATCGCGTCCGGCGATCTTCGAGCCGGGAAGCGGCGCGGCGCGGTTGATCAGCTCGGCCGACGCCCGGTCTATGGCGACAGGGTCGGTTGAGGCAAGGATGCCGATATTGGGAACGATGGGTGCGTCGTTCCAGTAATAGCAGTCACACTGCGGGGAGACGTTCATGACATAGTTGATATACATCCACCTGCCGGGCTTGGTGTCGACGATCCCTTTGACGTACTCGGCCGTCCTCTCGTGAAGCGGCCGGTGGTCGGTGGTCCATATTACGGGGATCGCCTCGTACGCGCAGATGACCGTGCACTCGCCGCAGCTAATGCAGGCGTCCTGGTCGATGTTCGCCTTTTTGTTTTCGTCGAAGCGTATGGCGTCGGCCGGGCAGCGTCGCACGCACATCCCGCAGGAGGTGCATTTATCCACGAGCACCTTCGGCTTCATGTCCGAATGGAGCATCTGCTTGCCCGAGGGCGGCGCGCAGCCCATGGCCACGTTCTTGATCGCCCCGCCGAAGCCGTACAGCTCGTGGCCCTTCACATGGGACACCACCAGGACCGCGTCGGCGCCGTGTATGGCCGAGGCGATCTTGATCTCGCTGAAATGCTTCGACTTCACCGCAACGCTGGCATAGTCGTCACCCCTCAGGCCGTCGGCAATTATTACCGGCGCGCCGGCGGTCTCCATGAGGAAGCCGTTGCGCACGGCGTTCTCCAGGTGGTCCACGGCGTTGCTGCGCGAGCCGCGGTAGAGCGTGTTGGTGTCGGTGATGAAGGGCCGTCCGCCGCGCTCGCGTACCAGTTCGACCAGCGTGCGCAGCACCGGAGCGGGCACGAAGGCCAGGTTGCCGTACTCCCCGAAATGAGTCTTTATGGCCACAAAATCCTTTGCGGCGATGCGCTCCCCGAAGCCCGCTTTATTAAACAGCTTCTTCGTTTTGCTGAAAATGTTAGCCCTGCTGCTGCACCGGAAATCCGCGAAGTATACCGTGCTCATATTCTTCCTCCCGTGTATCGATCCCCGGAAGACCGCCGTGTCCACGGACTCCGCGGGAAGTATAAACCAGACCGCACCCGCCGCCGGATCGTCAAGCGCATTAAGACGGCGGCCCCCCGCCGGCTATTTCCCGTGGCGCTCCCTTACGCGCCGGGATTTTTCGCTCCAGATGCGGGACTTCCCCTCCTCACCCCTCATTTACATGATGATCGCGATGCTGTTGTAGGGAACGTAATTCGTCGGGTCGAGCTCTATGCTCGCGGTGAATTCGGCAAGCGCCCTGTCCAGGTCCTTTCGGTCCAGGTAGATGTCGCCCAGCGTGTTGTGCGTCCCCGCCCGCGAGGGGTCCAGCCCGTTGGCCTTCTGCAGATCGGCCAGCGCCTCGTCATGACGGCCGAGGGCGTAGAGTGACGAGCCCCGGTTGTGAAAGGCCGACGAAAACGCGGGATACAGTTCGACGGCCGCGCTGAAACGCGGCAGCGCCGCGGCGTATTTCCCCGCGGTCATCAGATGCGCGCCGATGTTATTGTACTCGACGGCGATGAACTCCTTCCGCGAGAGGGTCTTCATATACACCCCTGCCCTTATCGATTCGACCGGGATTCGCAGGGTCTCTATATAGTACGTATCCGGCCGGACCAGCGCCTGGGTCGTTTCCCAGTTTAGATACGTGCCGTCATCGAAGAAAAATCTGACAAAGCTGTGATTTGGAGCGTACACCGGGAGGATCGGAAGGCCCAGCGCCTCCGCGACGGCGGTATACAGCGCGCAGTAATTGTCGCAGTCGATCGTCCTCTTCTCGAGCCCCCGTGAAAGCAGCAGGTTCCTGCCGAACCTGTACCCCTCGTTCTTCATGATCGAGTCGAGCGTCCTCAGCACGACGAGCGCCTCGTCGGTCGTGTGGCCCTTCCTCACGCGTATCCCGGCCGCGGCCCTTTCGATGATCCGGTCGACGGCCCGATAGTGCGCCTCCGACACTCCGAATTCCTTTTCCATATCGAGGAAGTCGTGGGCTATGGTCGCGGGCCTTCCGTCCGGGCGCGCCGGCGGCGCGCCGGAGAGAGGCACATGCGCGTGGACAACGGCCAGCGCCACGAAAAGAACTATCACCATTACCGTTTTCCGCATGGCACATCCTCCACTCTACAAGGGTGACCGACCGGGCCCGGCTCCCCTTCCGCTGTAGTGATATCTTTTCGCATGGATATGTACTCTTCCATTATATTTTACCATCCATACCATACAAAGGCCGTGTAACGAAGGCATGTCCTTTTGTAACGGACCATTGCAAATGAATATTTTAATTCAGCCGTTACCCGTGGACGGCTTGACATTTTGCGATACGCGGCTATCGTACGCATCACAATACATCATACTCACGGGAGACATCCATGTCACGCTCCAACTGTGAAAACTGCGCCATGCGCGCCAGGTACGACAGGAGCCCCGATTCGCTGATGGGCAGGTTCTGGAAATGGCACACGCGCTTCTGTCCGGGATGGAAGTCCTACCTGCTCTCTCAGCCCCCGGAGAAGAGAGAAGAACTCTTCAGGCGGTACGGCAGCCGAAAGCTGTAGAAAGGCCGCAACCGGCGTATCATCGGCGGCGATCCCATCGCATCGGCTCCTCGCCTCGGCGTTATGGCGCTTGAGATCGTCCGCCGACGGAGCCTCTCCGCAGGAGGAGATACCGGCGGCCAGAACGGCGATGATAACGGCACTCGCGACTTTCACGGAAATCTCCGATGCCGGGTCGGGATGGTACGCGGCGCTCCAGCGGGGCGCGGAGCGTACGGGTGACCACTACAGTACCTTCGACGGTTTGTCAATCCGTAAGCGTTATCCCTGAACGGACGGTGTAGCCGCGCATCTATTACGAAAGCCGTCTCGCAAAAATTGTACTGAGTGATGAAGGCAGGAAGCTGATAAATGACCTTGATGATGATCTTGACCAGGATGATGACGATGTACAGACGCGATGCATCGCGTCTGTACAGGCAAAAGCAAAATGGGCGCGGGTATTTAAGAAATATATGAATACCGCGAGGAAAGGCAAAAAAGACGGGCGTTTTTCAGGAATCGGACTGCTTGAGGGGAAGCGGCCGGGCCGGGTCGGTCACCGCGTTGATCTTCACCGCGAATGATGTTCGGTTTTCTATGTCCCGGTCGGTTACCATATGCACGTCAAGCAGGCCGGTGGACCGGTACCCTGTTCTCAGATAGTTCATCTCGGAGAGGCTGAGACTCCAGCCCTCGAGCCATACCGACAGCGCCTCCCGCTGTTCCCCGGTTCCATCGACGTGGATGAGAAGATCGATGTCGCTGTCGGGACCGGCGGTGGCGTTGGCGGTTGAGCCGATGAGGTATGCCGCCTTGACCCCGAAACGGGAAGCCTCCATCCGCCCGGCGATCTGTTCGGCCATGTGCAGGCGCCACCTCCAGTATTCGTCCCCGTGCGTTTCGTGATACCGGGGGCGCACGATCGCGCTTTCCGCGGGGGCCTCGGGATCGTCGAAGTAACCGATCGATTCCCCGAGTTCGGCGTTTAAAAGAATTCGCAGTATTTTCCCGCCGGTCCGGCTGGGAATGTCTATCACCCGAAGCGTATCGGATATATGCCCGTATTCCGGCAGTATGTCGGGCAGCATGTTGCGCGAGCTGGAAAGGAAAAAGTCGTTATATACGACATCCCTGTCTTCGGGATACAGCGGAATGTAGCGGATTCCGGTTTCCACCAGGTCCTGGAAAAAATGCGTTCCGAAGGAGAGCTCGGGTGAATACGTGCCCCTCTTCATCGATATCTCGATGAGGACCGCCGTGTTGTTGATGTCGGAGTAGGTAACCTGCACGCCCAGCTTGATATCACCGCGGCTTCCCCATCGCCCCGGCCCCATCAGGACGAACTGCCGCTTGGGCAGCATCGCGTTCAAGCGCCCTATCGCCCGCCCGACATCGGTCAGCATGCCCAGGCTCTCCATCTCGCCGTATTTCCGCGGATTCACCCAGACCACGTGAGTGATATCGGGCACCCTGCCGCCGGAAATATAGCGACGCGCCGTGAACAGAATACGGTCTTCGGGAATATCGCGGGGAATCGGGCTCGGCGCGGCGTCCTCTCCGGTGTTCTGCGGGCGGCATTGCAGAAGGTAAAAGTCTTTTCCGTCGGAAGCGAATTCGATGTCGACGGGCATGCCGAAGCCCTTCTGGAGCGCGGTCAGGATGGCGCTCACCTGCCTGACGAACGCGGTTCGGGTTATGATCCCCTCGAAGGTCACAAGCAGATCGTCGGACTTGAAATCTATATTGAATCCGGACGGCCGCGAAATATGCCCGTCGCGGTAGATCGAAACGATCTGGTGAACCGCGGGAATCTCCTCGCCGTATCCGCGGAGCAGGTCGACTACGGATATCGTTTCAAAGCAGTTGGTTTCGAGGTTTATGACGTCACTCCACGAAGGCGAGTAGTGGCGTATCTCGTCCGGGCTCACATTGACCCTCAGCGCGGGCTGACCGGGCGATAGCAGCACCGGGTAGTCGTTGCTCACCCTGTCCACCGCGCGCGTTCCCATACCCGGTACCATTCGTATGAGGCCGTCCTCGCGCCTGAGACGGGGAGACCATCGGAACTCGTTGTTGCTGAAGGCGATACCCGCGAACGCGGGAAAGAAATACGGGCCCACCCTGGTTCCCACCACCTCCTGAATCATTATCCCCATCTCCTCGTGGAGGTCGAGCAGTCCCTGTTCCGCGCGATAGATGATCGGATCCGGCCCGAAGACGGACGCGTAGACCTCGGCGATCGCGTCCAGGAGGGCGTTCAGGCGCTTGTGCTTGGGGCCCTGGTTGGCGAGAAAAAGGCTTTTGTATTTTCCCGAGAATGCCGTGCCTATGCGGTCCTCGAGCAGGCTGGAGCTGCGGACTATGATGGGCTGATCGCCGAAGTCGTCCAGCGCCATGGAAAGACCTTTTACGATCTCGGAGGAGAAGTGCGAATTCTTGAAAAGCTGTATGATATTGGGATACTCGATACGAACCTGCTCGGGGTCCTTGTATTTCTGCTCGTTGATATCCTCGAGATCGTTGTACTGCAGGAAGTCCGATATCGAATCCGCCGTCATGTACCATGTTTTGGGTATCTTTATCCCGGCGAACAGCCGCTCCCCGTCCGGCTGTTTGAGCAGTATGTGCCTGGCCAGAAACAGCCCGGTACTCTTTCCTCCCAGCTTTCCGTTGCTCCCGGAATGGTATATGATCCTGGGGACGAGGTCGAAAAAATCGCTCACTTCGAGGTGCCGCTTGGCGATATTGATAAACTCGATGTTCTCGGAGAAAAACCGCCGTATCAGCGACACCCTCAGCCATTTCTCGGTAGACGGCGCGAGCACCATGCTGTCCCCGGTGATGGCGCGGTAGCGAAGGATGGCGTCGATTATCGCGCTGAGCGTGGTGTTTCCGGAATCGATGGTCTTTATGAGGAAGCTCGTTTTGTTCTCGTGAATCCATTTCTGGAGGCACTGCAGGATTTCGTTATCGCTCAGGTTCCCGGCGGCGATGGCGAAGACCTGGTCGCTTATCTCGAGTATATTCTCCCTCGACTGTTTGAAGCTGGGGCTGTTGGCGTCGAATTCGGACTCCGAGCCGCTTTTTACGAACTCGCCCCCGAATTTTTTGAGGAACTGCTTGGCCTCCCCCACCCCGTTCCAGAAAAGATAATAGATCATTTTCCGCGCGATGTGAAGGTACAGCTTTTCATCGGTGCGCCTGACGAGCTCGGTTATGACCATCCATTCGCGGCTCTTTTTCTCGGCCAGCTCCCGGCTGGCCGTTTCCCATTCGTGCAGTATCCCCTTGAGCTTGCGGTGAAAGATGGTCTGCCCGATGCGGTCCGCGATGGTCTTGATGAGCTTGCGCTCCTTCAGCAGGAAATACCCGTCGTCAACGCTGGGGACCTCCCTGATGTAGGACACCTCGAGCATGCCGACGACCTCGTCCTCTTCCTTTATCTGGGCGGTATCTTTCCAGACGGTCGGGACGTAGGCCTCGCCCTGGTAGGATGTGTCGCGATATACGATTCGGGCCTGGCAGATGTCGGGATACTGCCAGCCCGAGGGAATCGTCCGTATCAGCGCGTTGAATATCTCGGGAAGCGGGCTCTCGGCGCCGGCGAGGACCTCCTCGACCTGGTACAGGCAATTGAGCTCCTTCGCCCGCTCGCGAAGAATTACCAGCACCTGGTCGACCGAAAGGTTAATTGGCTCCATATCGTTGCGCTCCCCCGCCGGCGCGGCGACGCCTCCGCCTTTACACCCAGCTTCTCGCTTTTACCGCCTGCGCCACCCTGTCGATGGCGATAACATACGCCGCGTCCCGCATGTACAGCTTCTTCCTTTTTGCGAGCTCGCTGACCGCCGAGAAGGCCGAGGTCATCTTTGAATCCAGCTTTTCCAGGACCTCCTGCTTTTCCCAGAAATAGTTCATGTTGCACTGGACCTGCTCGAAATAACTGCATGTAACACCGCCGGCGTTCGCGAGAAAATCCGGAATTACGAAAATGCCGTTTTTCCTGATAACCTCGTCGGCTTCCGGTGAGGTGGGGCCGTTCGCACCTTCCGCGATAAACCTGACCTTCGGGTTGATTTTCCCGACGCTGTCCCTGTTGATCTGATTTTCAAGCGCCGCGGGCATGAGGATGTCCACCTCCTGCTCGATCCAGGCGTCACCCGGCAGTACTTCGTAGCTGCAGTCGCGCGCCTTGTTCTTATCTATACCGCCGAATTTATCGGTAATGTCAAGAAGCTCTTTGAGGTCGATCCCGCCTTTTTTTCTGAACGTATAAGAGGTTTTATCGGCCTGGTCCCAGCACGCGATGGCTATCACCTTTCCGCCCAGGTGGTCGTACAGTTGTATGGCGTACTGCGCCACGTTGCCGAAGCCCTGCACGCTGGCGCTGGTGCGTGATATATCCACCTCGCGCTCCTTGAGCGCTTCCCGGAGCGCGTATATCAATCCATAACCGGTTGCCTCGGTCCGCCCGAGCGATCCGCCCATGCCCACCGGTTTGCCGGTGATAAAGCCGGGGAACCGTCCATTGTGGATGGTCTCGTATTCATCGAGCATCCACAGCATGTGCTGCGAGTTGGTCATCACGTCCGGGGCTGGAATATCCTGAAGTGGACCCACATTCCTGGCGATCTGCCGGACCCATCCCCTGCAAATCTGCTCCTGCTCGCGAGCACTCAGATGATGCGGATCGCACACAACCCCGCCCTTGCCGCCTCCCAGCGGAATGTCCACCACGGAGCACTTCCATGTCATCCACATCGACAGGGCCCGCACCGTATCGATCGTCTCAAGGGGATGGAAGCGGATACCGCCCTTCGCCGGACCGCGCGCGTCGTTGTGCTGAACCCTGAAGCCCTTGAACACCTTCACCGTGCCGTCGTCCATGCGAACGGGGATGGTGAAATGATATTCGCGCATGGGCTCGCGCAGCAGCTCTTTTACGCCGTCCTCCAGGTCCAGCATCTGCGCGACTTTGTCGAACTGGGCCTGGGCCACCTGAAACGGATTGTACGATTTTGACTCCATAGCGGGATTCTCCTGTGCTGATATGATAGTGGCGGCATCGTCGCGTATCGCGTTTGCGCCTGGTGTACACCGGCCCGGGGCACGGGAACCCGGCGGTACTTCGCGTTCCGCGCGACACATCCGCCTGAATGCGCGATGATTGTGGTTTATTAGATTACTGGTTTCGGCGGGAACGCTCCATATTCCATTGATTAAACGGTTCGATCGGTGACAGCCGCGCCAAGCCGTTAAAACGCCGTTGGCTCCTGGAAATGAGGCCCGGGAAGGCGGCATGGAAAGAGCGGGACCTGCGGGATTCCGAACACTGCCGGCATACGCCACCCGTGTATAATCCCATTCACACCACGGGAAACTGTCAAACTCTTTTTTGAATGGATTAAGCGCGGCGCAGTGTTCTCAAACGCATGGGCGCGAATATTCAAGAAATATATGAAATGACGGAGTATCCGGAAGAAAGGCGAAGAATAACAGGGGCATCCGGTTTATCTATAGATCCATTCTCAAACGGATCATATCCCGGCATTCAATACCGTTTTCATATATTCGCTCCCGATTAATGTTCCTGAAATAGTCAAACTCGACTCCCACTATCCTGAACCCGCATTTCTGATACAGCAGCATCTGCTGGACACCGGGGTTACCGGTTCCGATCTCGACTGTTTTCGCTCCAGCATGTTTCGCTTCCGCTATCGCGTGCCGGATCAATCGCCGCCCCACGCCTTTATTCTGCGCTTCCTGTTGTACGGCCACGTTCATTATTTCCATCGTGTGCGGTCTTGTTTTCAGCAAGATCAGCACGCCAACGATTTCATCATTGCTTCTCGCGACATAGCATTCCCCCCGCGATGTATATTCCCTGATCATCTCTTCCGATGGATCGGCCAGCAGCAACAGATCCATCGGGGCTTTATTTTTTTCTTCAAGCGATTCTATGATTATTTCCACAGTCATCCCCGTGCTCCGGCTTGATTTACCCGCGCAATGCATAGCGAACCGCGGTCGAAGGATTTACCACGGCATCACTTCTGATCCGTAACTCACCCCGGCTCAACCGAGCGCGGCCCTGAGGCCTTCCTTCAGCGGAACGGTGGGCCGCCCGATGAGGGCCGACAGCTCGCCGCCGGCCTCAGAG
>JAGODA010000370.1 GCA_017998475.1 Spirochaetota bacterium
TCGTAATAACGGGCTCCCGTAGCTCAGGCGGATAGAGCAGTAGTTTCCTAAACTATGTGCCGGAGGTTCGAGTCCTCCCGGGAGCGCAGGGTTTCATTTAACCACCGGTTCTCCGTTTTCCCATATTCCCGTAACCGGTTTTCCCTTCGGTGTCGTCATGGTGCCCGTGCCGTGCATTTCCCCGTTCCGCCATTCTCCCGTATACCGCCGCCCGTCGGGGAACTTCATTGTGCCGGTGCCGTGCATCTCGCCGTTTTTCCATTCCCCCTCGTAGACCCGTCCGTCCGGCCAGCGCATGCTTCCGCTCCCGTCGATCACATCGTCCCGGAACACGCCCCGGTACGACCTCCCGTCGGAGAACCTCATCTCGCCGGAGCCGTTCATGCGGTCGTTTTTCCACGGGCCCGTGTACAGGCTGCCGTCGCGCCGCCGGAGCGTGCCCCTGCCGTCCATGCGGTCGTCGGCCCATTCTCCCTCATACCGGCTTCCGTCGGGCCATACCATCACCCCCGGGCCGTTGCGCCTGCTGTCGCGGAAACGGCCCGTGTATTTCATTCCCCGCGCGTACCGGTATTCGCCGGTCCCGTTCATGCGGCCGTACGCCCACGCGCCCTCGTACACCGACCCGTCCGCGAAACCGAAGACGCCCCTGCCGTGCATTCGGCCTTCCTTCCAGGCGCCCGTATAGGTTTCGCCGTTCGGCCATGTCATGCTTCCCGTTCCGTCGATGAGGTCGTTCTTCCATTCGCCTTCGTATTTCCTGCCGTCGGGAAATGACGAGCTCCCCCTGCCGTGCCGCCGGCCGTTCAGCCACTGGCCCTCGTAGCGGCTGCCATCCGGGCGGGTGAGGGTCCCGAGGCCGTGCATCCGGTCGTTGCGCCACTGCCCGTCGTAGGTATCGCCTTCCGCCCGCCGGTACGCTCCCCGGCCGTGGCGCACGCCGTTTTTCCACTCACCGGTATACTCGGAGCCGTCGGTCCAGGTCATGGTTCCGCTGCCGTTTTCGCAGTCGCCTTTCGAGCAGTCGCCCGGTTGGGCGGCGGCCGACGTCGATATCAGCACGAACAGAAGCCAGCAGGGAAATATAAAGCGCATGCGTGTTCTCCATGGGGTGTCGGGCGGCGGAATAGTCCGGGCCGGATACCCGTATAATAATTAACACCGCGGCGCGTGCGGCGGGTGTGCCGAGGGTTATTAATACAATCGGCATGCAGGGTGGTTTTGCGTATACGGCACGGACGGGAAAATCAACGCGGAGCGCGCACAAGTTGTTGACAGCCCGGGAAAACGGGTAATTATTGTAATATCATAATACAGTATTACAATGAAGGGCGGGCGCCGGCCTCTCCGGCGCCCCGGAGGGAGGAATGTATGGCGGAGATACGTTTTGACGGGAGGGTCGCGATCATCACCGGCGCCGGGGCCGGCCTGGGGAGGGCCTACGCGCTCGAGTTCGCGCGACGCGGGGCGAAGGTGGTGGTGAACGATCTGGGCGGGGCGCGCGACGGGACCGGCGCCGGACACGGCGCGGCCGACGCGGTCGTGGAGGAGATAAAAAAAGCGGGCGGCGAGGCGGTGGCGAACTACGATTCCGTGGCGACCGTGGAGGGCGGCGCGGGCATAGTGAAAACGGCCCTGGACGCCTTCGGCAAGGTGGATATCCTTATCAACAACGCCGGAATACTCCGCGACAAGAGCCTAGTGAAGATGGGGCAGGAGGAGTGGGACCTGGTGATGAGCGTCCACCTGCGCGGCGCGTACTGCGTGACGAAACCCGCCTTCGAGGCGATGCGGACGAACGGGCACGGGCGGATCCTCCTCACCAGCTCGGGCGCGGGCCTGTACGGCAATTTCGGGCAGGCGAATTACGCCGCGGCGAAGACCGGCCTTCTGGGATTCATGCACGTGGTCGGCATAGAGGGGGCCAAGTACGACATCAGGTGCAACACCATCGCGCCCGTGGCCGCCTCGCGGCTTACAGAGGACGTCATGCCCCCCGAGCTCTTCGAGAAGCTCAAGCCCGATTTCGTGGTGCCCATCGTCGTCTATCTCTGCTCGGACCAGAACGCCGACACGGGAATGGTCTTCAACTGCGGGGCGGGCTGGTACAGCCGCACGGCGATCGTGTGCGCGCCCGGGGTGGCGCTCGGCGACGCGAAGCGGGCAATCGCCGCCGAGGAGATACGCGATTCCTGGGAGAAGATAAAGAGTCTCGATGGGGCGAAGCCGCTGGGCAATCTCGCCGAGACCTTCGCCTATATGATGCCGCTTCTGAAATAAATAGAACCGCCGCATGGGCATAGCCGCGTATCAACGCGCGCCGGCGGGACGGCGCGCGGACGTCGCGGCTTAAAAATCGGTCATGCGGCATCCGTGAACGAAAAAGGAGGATTGGATCATGGCGGGAATCGTTTCATACGGGGGGTATATCCCCCTGCTCAGGCTTAATCGCGGTGTCGTTTTCATGTCGAACGCGTGGCTCAACCCGGCGCTCTTCACCGTGGCGCAGGGTGAGCGTTCCATGTGCAACTGGGACGAGGACAGCGTCACCATGGCGGTCGAGGCCTCGCGCGACTGCCTGCGCGGATTCGACAAGCGCGGTGTGGACGCGCTGTACCTCGCCTCGCTGAGCTTTCCGTTCCAGGACCGGCAGAACGCCGGTATCGTCGCCGCGGGGCTCAACCTGAACAAGGAGCTCGAAACGGCAGATTTCACCGCCTCGATGAAGTCGGGGGCGGGCGCGCTGCTCGCCGGGCTCAACGCGGTGAAGTCCGGCGACTATCGCAGCGTGCTCGTCGCGGCGTCCGACAGGAGGAGGACGAAGTCGGCCTGGTTCCAGGAGATGTGGTTCGGCGACGGGGCGGCGGCCCTGCTTCTCGGCTCGGAGAACGTCATCGCCGAGTATCGCGGTTCGCATTCCATATCGCGCGACTTCGTGGACCACTTCAGGGGGCCGAACAGGGAATACGACTACGGCTGGGAGGAACGGTGGATACGCGATGAGGGGATCGGCAAAATCATACCGGAGGCGTGCGCCGGGCTTTTGAAAAAGCTCGGACTGAAGGGAAGCGAGATCGCGCATTTCGTCATGCCCTGCGTCTTCGGCAGGGAGGCGGCCGCGGTGGCGCAGGGGCTCGGGATAGACAAGGCGGCCGTGGCGGACAATCTGCATTCCCTCTGCGGGGAAACGGGCACGGCCCACGCCCTGGTCATGCTGGTGTCAGTGCTCGAAAGGGCAAAGCCCGGCGAAAAGATCCTGCTTGCAGCCTTCGGAC
>JAGODA010000371.1 GCA_017998475.1 Spirochaetota bacterium
GTCATTCCGGCCTGGTCGCTCCACATCGAGCTGGTGTTTTACGGGCTGATGGCCCTGGGCCTCTCGCGCAACCGCGCCACCGTTTTTCTGTGGTTCGCGGCCGGCCTGGCGTACACCGTGTATATGGCGATGCTTCATCCGACCGAATACCAGTTCTGGTACTATCGCTACTTCCCGCTGCAGGCCGGATCGCTCGCCTTCAGCGCCGGCGCGGCCGTCTATTATCTCCGCGGGCGCGTGAGCCTTCCGCCCGGAATCGCGTTTGCCGTTACGGCTTTCGCCGCGGCGTTCATGTCGGGCGCCGGCGTCATCTGGTCGGATGCCGACGCGCTCTATCTGCAGGGTTTTTATATTTCGCTGTCACTCGGCTTCCTGGCGGTGCTTGCCCTTGCCGGCGTCGACGCATCCTCTCTGCCGGGTCCGCTTCGTTCCATCGACCGGCTGCTCGGAGATCTTTCGTATCCGATCTTTTTGTGCCATGTCCCGGTCGGGGCGCTCGTACTGTGGGCCCACGGAGGAGGGGTGTTTCCGAATACCGCCCTCTTTTTCATCATCTCGCTTGCCGTATCGCATCTGTTTGCCTGGGCGCTCCACGCCGCGGTCGAGAGACCGCTCGGCCGCCTGCGTGACTCGGTGCGGGGAAACAGGGTGGACTCCGGTGAAGCTTCACATCCCGTACTAAACGATTGAAGGCGCCGGCGACGATCAGACCTCCTTTTCGGTATCGCGGCGTGTCCCTGTCGATCATGCCTCACGCCCGGCATGCCCGAGCCGATTTCGATGGCCCGAACGATCCCACCGCTCAGAGGCCGATGCGGTGATGCTCCTCCTGCACGCGCTCGCACCAGTTGCCGACGTTCCAGTCCCCGAACACGCCCATGCCGCCCAGCTCGTCCGGCCCGCAGTATACGGGTACGTGGACGACGGAAAGCCCTTCGTGCGAGCGGGCCTTTTCAAGCGCCTCCAGAAGCGAGGCGATCGACGCGCCCGCGCGGATGCCGAGCACGCCGCGTACCGAACCGGCCATCGCCGCGTAATCCACCTCGACCGAATCGTCGGTCTTGTACTCGCGGCCGTACTGCGCGTTCTGCAGGCCTGAAATCGCCGCCATTTTCCGGTTGTCGAAAACCACCACACATCCCCGCACGCCGTGCTGCACCGCGTCGACGAGTATCTGCGGATTCATCGTGAAGCTCCCGTCACCCGAAAAGGCCACCGGATAGAACGGACGGTCGGCCATGGCCGCCGAGAGCACCGCCGATACGGCGAACCCCATGTACGACGATCCCGTGTCGGTGAAGGTCTGGCCCTCCCGTGCGTCCTCGACGATCTGGAACCCGTTGGCCTGTACGTCTCCCGCGTCGAAGAGCTTGACCGCGCCGATTCCGTCGGCCCAGTCGCATACCGCCTTTATCGCCGCGGGCTGGGTGAGGACCTCCGACCTCCATACCTCGTCATACAGCGATGGTGTCTCGTAGCGCTTCCTCTTGAAGGCCTCCCATTCCGCGCGCTTTCCGAAAATCGCCCTGGCCCAGGCGGAACTACCGTTCGCCTGGCGAACACCGCTTTTTTTCAACCTGTCTATCCAGGTTCGCAGGTTCGTCTTCGCGTCACCGAGGACCGGGACGGAGCGGTTGTAATGCCCCGCGTGCTGCGGATCGGTGTTGAAATTAATGATATGCTCCGCCTTCTTCCAGGCCGTTCCCGAACAGTCCCACTGGCACACCGCCCGCGCTCCCACCGTTACGACAAGATCGGCTTCGTTCATGGCGTAATTGCCGCAGATGGAGCCCTTGGATCCGCCGACGGTCATATACCGGGGCTCCGTGTACGGAACGATTCCGGTCGCGCTCGGCCCGCTCACAATGGCCGCGTCCAGGAGGCCGGCGAGCTCCACCAGCTCGCTTCCGCAGCCCCGGGCGCCCTGACCTATCTTGATGGTGACGCGGCCGGCCTTTTGGGCGAGCATGGTCGCCCTTTCGAACACCTCCGCGTCGGGGCATGAGGGCGCGCTCGCTTTGAAGGGCCCCGGAAATTCCAGGAGGTTGCAGGATGTAATAATGGCCGGCTGCGCGTTCATGGGCGCCAGAAGGAAAAACGGGCCGCTGAACCCGGGCCTGCCCGTATGCACCGCGCCGCGCCGCAGCGCGCTGAAGATGGAACGCGGCTCCTGCAGCGAGTACGCTCCGCCCATCACCCCTGTCATCTTGAGGAACTGGTACTGCTCGTCGCGCGGGACCTGCTGCATGTTGAAGCCCTCGTCGTGGGTGGTCTCGTCGCCGTAGATATGGTACACGCCCGCTCCATTGGACGCAGCGCAGAGGGATCCGGCGAACGCGTGCATGGCCCCCGGCCCTATGGAAGTGATGACCGCGGCGGTCTCTCCCGTGAGTACCTTGAGGGCCGTCACCGCGTGCGCGGCGGCCGTTTCATGGCGTACGTTCCAGGTCTTCACCAGTCCCGCTTCCTCGTACACCCGCAGAACCTCCGCGATGTCGGTCGTGCCGTGACCGAATATGCCGGCATACTTCCTTATCCCCTGGTTGAACAGGCCCAGTACTATCGCCTCGGAAAGCGAAATATCCTGGAACTGCGCCGTCGCTCCGGCCTCGACGGCCGCCGCGATCGAGCCGTGCGCGGCTATCGCTTTCGCTCTCTCTTCTCTCCGGTTCATTGTCCCGCCTCGTCGTTTAGAGCATTTTTTTAATCGCGGCGCGAAGGTCCGCATCCGCGAGCGTATCCGGGTCGAGCGTTTCCATCACCCCCGGGAATGTAAGAACCGTCCTGACGATCCCGGCGTCGAGTACCGAAAGAATCTCCGCCATGCCGCGATGGGTCTTTTTCGAAATGTCGAACAGCGTTTTGCGGCTCTCGCGCTGAGACGCCTGGCGGTGTGCGGGGTAGCCCACCCCCGGCTCGACGCTGAAGATGCGATCAAAGATAAACCGGAAATTCACGTCTCCCGCCCAGCCGAACTGGTAGAGCATGGGAAGCGAAACGCAGTTCCCTCCGTTGATCTGCGTGAAGAGCCAGGCCGCGATCGGGTCGGCCACCAGCCCGCACACGATGTTCGGATACTGCACCACCGAGTTGAGAAAGCCGAGACCGGTGCCGCATCCCCCTACCACGTACTCCACCCTGCCACTGTTCAGCAGAAGCGCCGCGAGCAGTCCGGTGTGGATATAGGTGAGCTCGGGTGCTCCGCCGGTCTTCGTCATCCCGGCGTTGATGATTTCGTGCCCTCTTCCCTCCAGCGCCGCCATAACGTCC
>JAGODA010000037.1 GCA_017998475.1 Spirochaetota bacterium
CGATTATCGGATCACACCCCTTTCAAAGGGCTCCATGGAAGGCTATACTCTTGGGGCCGCCGCGATCGCACGCCTGCCGTTTGGAGACATCGCCCGGGCTCGGTCGAAGGGGTCCACCCCGGCGTATGACGCCATGAAATCGAAGGAGCGCGCCGAGTTTCTTGTGTCCAGAGGACTGGAGGAGCTCGATAAGGGGCATCCTGACAGGGCCGAGGAATCGTTCCGGCAGGCCCTCGATATCGATCCGGATAACAGCAATGCCGCGGCCATGCTCGAGGAGATTGATGCCGCGAGGGCGTCCTATGCCCTTGCGAAATCACTTATAAAAGACAAGCGCTATTATGAGGCGATACCGCACCTGGAGAGATCGCCTTCATGGAATGCCGATGCGGGAAGGGAGCTTTCTGAAATCCGAACCATGCTCGCACCGGAACTTCCGGCCCTCGAGGAAAGCGGTATAGCGGCATACGAAGCGCATCGCTACGACGAGTGCATCGCGATAATGAAACGGATCCGGCTTATCGACCCCGACAACCGTACCGTACGGCTGTACCTTCCCCGCGCGGAAGGTCGCCTGCGTGCGATCGAGCGCCTCAGGTGACGGCCGGCAGATGGGTATACGATACAGGCTCATTACCTCGATGATCGGCGCCATCCTTCTTGTGGTCCTGCCGCTCTCATTCCTCTTCCTCCGCGAACAGGAAAGACGAATCGTCGCGGCCGTGCTGCAGGAGGGCGGGATGCTTTCGCGGATACTCGCGTTCTCCGCGAGAACGGTGCTTCTTATGAACGCGGGCGATATCGATGCCTCCGGCATCGACTGCCGGGAGATGATGCTGATGCTCGGGCCGAATGCGGATAAAGGTCTGGTGTACGCGGATGCTATACTTCTCTCGTCGAGCGAGCGCCTGAGGGGAAGAGTGCTGGCGTCGATACGGCCAGTCGAGTCTGATTTCGAATCCCGTATTGAAAAGGGCCGGCTTCCCGAGGAGAGGATCGAAAGCCTTTTAAGAAAGGGCGGTGGACGTGCTGAACCGGACTCGGGGGGCGAGTATCTGGAAATTGTTTCGGTGGAGAAACTCTCCGACGGCGATCCCTTCGTGCTGGGAAGAGTGGCGTATTCGAGGGACGCACTGCTTGCGCCGGTACGCGATCTCCGTATCGCGGTCCTCGGGCTCTTTATAATGCTTCTGGCCGGCACCGGCGTGATCGGCCTTGTTTTCGGAACCAGGCTGGCGCGGCCGATCGAGCGTCTTATCGCCGGAGTGGGCCGAATCGAATCCGGCGATTTGAAGCACGAGGTCTCCCCGGAGGGCGGGGATGAACTCGGACGGCTTGCCTCATCGTTCAACCGGATGGCGAAGGCTCTGGACCTTAAAGTGGCCGAGCTCGAGGCCGCCAACTACGAACTTTCGCGGCTCGATACATTGAAAAACGAGTTTCTGGCAAATACCTCTCATGAGCTGAAAACCCCGCTCAACGGAATTGTCGGACTCGCGGAATCGCTCATGGATGGGGCGGCCGGAGCGATGAACGATGACGCGCGGCGGAACCTCTCTCTGATATCCCTGAGCGGCCGCCGCCTGCTCCGCCTCGTCAACGATATACTCGACATTGCCCGCATCAAAAACGGCGAGGTGCGACTCGATCTGCGAGAGGTGGATGTAAGCGCCGTCGTACGCCTGGTTATCGCGCTTTTCGAACCCCTCGCCCGAAAAAAAGGTATTGAGATCGAGGCCGATGTCGAGCCGCAGTGCTATTTCGTCCGGGCCGACGAAGACCGGCTTCAGCAGATCCTGTTCAATCTCGTCGACAACGCGATCAAGTTCACCGACAGTGGACGGGTACGTATATCGGTGTCGGGTTCGGCCGGAGACAGGATGACGGCCATCGAGGTGAGCGATACCGGAATAGGAATCGCTGCCGAGGACCATGAGCGCATCTTCGAGTATTTCGCCCAGGCCGACGGATCGACGTCGCGCAGATACGGCGGAACCGGGCTTGGCCTCGCCATCGTTCGCTATCTCGTAGAGCTCCACGGCGGGTCCATATCCCTGCGGTCAAGCTGGGGCGAGGGCTCTGTGTTTCGAGTGACGCTTCCCGCTTCGCCCGCGGGTGATGATCGGCGCGCATCGCTTCCTTCGTCCGAAGCCGCGCGAAACTTTGACCCGATTCCCGCTTTCGCTCCCGAAGAGGTGCTGCCGGTGCCGATGTCTTCCGCGAAGAAACGGGAAGGGGTCATACTGGTCGTCGACGACGAGGCGGTGAATCTGCAGGTCATGTCCAACTTCCTCGGCCTGGCCGGGTATTCTCTTATGTGCTCGCGGGACGGACGGGAGGCGCTTCGGCTTATCGAGGACGAGGAAGCGAACGGGGATGTTCCGGATCTCGTGCTGCTTGACATCATGATGCCGGGGCTTACCGGCTTCGAGGTGCTGGAACGCATTCGCGCCAGATATTCCTCACATGAGCTGCCCGTCATCATGCTGACTGCACGCAGAAACCAGGAAGACATCGCCGCCGCGTTTTCAGCCGGCGCCAACGATTACATCGCCAAGCCGTTCGACAGGGAAGAGCTCCTCTCGCGCGTGGCGAGCTTCGTGGAGCTGCGTCGATCGGCCGCACGGCACCGCGAGCTGGCCGCGCTGCACCGGGAGCTCGAGATGGCGCGCCAGATACAGGCGTCCATCATCCCCTCCGCGGTTCCGCGGATTGCGGGCATCAAAACGGCCCTTCGCTACATTCCGGCGAACAGCGTAGGGGGAGACCTGTATGATTTCCATTCGATTGATGAAAAGCGGATCGGCATCATGATAGCCGACGTATCCGGTCACGGAATGGCCGCCTCCGTCGTGGGGGCGATGTTCAAGATGGCCTTCGCCCTGCACCGATCTTACGCGGGGAGTCCGGCCGAACTGATCGCGGGAATGAATGCCGCGCTCTGCCCGTACACGCCGCGTCATTTCATTACGGCGGCGTATCTGCTCGTAGACATCGGAGCGAAGAAGGTCTATTCGTCGAATGCCGGACATTTCCCCGTTCCCCTGCTTAAGAGAAATACCGGCGAGCTCGGATTCATCTACTCCCCCGGAAGGGCGATCGGCATTTCCGCGGCCTCCGCGTACGCGGAGCTTGAAACTCCGATCGATCCGGGAGACCGCCTGCTCCTGTTTACCGATGGGATCACCGAGTGCCGAAACCGCAACGGCGAGCTTTTCGGAGACGAGCGGTTCAACGATCTGATCAGGAGGACCGCCCATTATGGTCCGGAACAGTGCGTGCAGGCCATTCGCGATGAGGCCGCGTTCTGGGCGGGCGGTGAGGATGTCTTCCAGGACGATGTCTGCCTGATCTGCGTGGATATCGATTGACCGCAGAGGGGAGTGACGCGCGTTGTCGGGTTCAGTCGGGTCCTGCGACGCAGCGGACAAAGCGTAAATGATCCTTTTTTATCTGGAACCAGCTGCCTCCCCAGAAAAAATCGAACGACCACGCGTAGTTAGCGGGTTGATCCGCGTATGAGGTATAGGACCAATAGTGTGATGAGCCGATTAATTCGGGATCGTATCCGACACTTTCTACTGGGAACCAGGCGGTATCGATAGCAGGAAAATCACTGTAGGAAACCAGACTATACAATTCTCGTATGGTAGGTAATCGCCAATCGTTCCGACCCGCATAGCTCAAATTAGAACATGCACTTGCCGCTTGATTCCAGGTGTATCTGCCCTCATCTCCGCTGCAGTCGGCACTCTGGTCGATTTGTCCGTTATTCAGCATGGAGCATCTTGTCCAGCGGAGGCTGGTTGATGAATCATAAACGACACCGGCGGCTTCATTTGAAAAATGTGAATCTGGCAGTTCCGGAGTGCCGCGCACGCAACGCACATAATATCTAGCGCCTTCGGTGCGATTATCCGCGATGGTATATTTGCCGTCAAGAAATTCGACAATCATGGAATAGACATTCCATCCGGGTTCACCCGGATAACATACAGTGGATGACCAGTAGGCCGATCTGACATTTCCGGCTTCCACCTCGTGGTGTGTATTCGGGAATGATTGATTATCAATTGCCGGGCTTGATTTGCCATAATCGATAATTGAGGCGAGCTCGGCGAACGACGGCAGCCGCCAGTCATCATGACCGGCGTATACGAGCCCGCCGCAGAGGCCGATCGCATCGCCCCAGGAGTATTTTCCGTGTACGCCGGTGCAGTCGGTGGTATCGTCCACGCCCGTGGCGTCGTCGGCCGAGCACTTCGTCCATTCGAGCGTGGTGAGATTGTCCGTAACGGTGCCGTCGCCGTTATCGGTCAGGGAGAGCGGGGGCACTCCATGCATGAGCGCAGTGTTCCGCTCGCGTTCCATGAAGTCCAGGAAGCTGTCTTCGGTGCAGGCCGCCGCACACGCGAGAAGAAGACACAGGGCGGCCGAAACGGTGCTGCGCGAAACGCTTGTCGGGGCACGGTGAGCTTGCATAATCATCATTCCGCGGATAATCGCTTTTGGCGGCAGGCCTATTCCGTCCGGCCCTGCGGCGCGTATGTCCATATACCCGTTGTATTGACGCTTTGGACAAGCCTTTTTTCACGCATGACGCCGGTTCGCGGCCGGATGGGCGTATTAATGTCTTGACAGGAGTCATCTTCTTTTATAAATGAATAAATAAATATATTATTCATTTATTTATGTTCCGGTGACGGGGTCACGTCGAATGCGGGCCCCACCGGTATAAAAGAGACCATGAGAAAAAAGGAAAAACTTGAGGCCGTATACGAGGCCGCCCTGAGGGTGTTCGCGCGCCACGGGTTTAAAAAGACCACGGTGGAGGACATCGCCGGGGAGCTCGGCATGACCAAGGGAAACCTCTACCTGTACGCGAAGGACAAACGCGAGCTGTACGAGAAGGCCGTGGAGTACGCCCTGTTGCGGTGGCAGAAGCGCGTGCGCGAGGCCGTGGCGCGCGAAAGCGACGCGAGGGCCATGTTCACGACCATGTGCCTGAAGGCGGTCGAGTACCTCGCGATGGACGACGATTTCCGGAGCGTGCTTGTGCACGATCCGGAAATCTTTCCCATGTTTCCGGTGCGTGACCCGTACGAGAGAATTAACAGAAACTCCATGGCCATGATACGCTTCATCCTGGAAAAGGGCATGGCCGACGGTGTGTTCAGAAAGGTCAATCTCCGCACCACGCCGAACGCGATATTTTCCATCTATAAAATGTTCATTATACGGATGTACATACGGCCGGAGGGCAGGCAGATGCGGAAGGTCTTCGACGAAACCCTCGATCTGCTTACCCGCGGACTGTTCACGGACTGATTATTACTTTCTGAAGGGAGGCGCAGGATGGCACAGGCGGTGAAGTACTTGAGCCCACAGTGGCGGGACGAGGCCGAAAAGAGGCTTAAGAGCGAACTTTCCCCCGAAAAAATGAACAATATCACCTCTTCCATGTCCAACATCTACCAGAACTGTCCGGACGGGAAGACCCGGTACCTGTTCTTCAAGTTCGAGGATGGAAATTTCGCCGAGCTTTCGATCGGGGAGGGCGAACCGCCCGCGGCCGAGTTCAGGATCAGCGGCGACTACCAGGTGTTCGCGCAGATCTCGCGCGCGGAGCTCGGTTCGCAGAAGGCTCTCATGACCGGGAAACTCAAGCTCAAGGGCAATATGATCAAGGCGCTCAAACTCGCCTCGATCGCCGACAGGCTCAACAAAGTCCTGTCGAAGATTCCCGCCGAGTACTGAAACGCGGCGGGAATTACATCCACACGACCGGAGAGGTGACAGAATGACATCACGCATGGAAAACAAGGGCCCGTATTTCATAGACTTCCCGGCCCGCATAAAGAGCATTCAGGCCGAGATGGCGAAGCAGAAGATCGACGTGTACCTCGGTTCGCGCCTGCGAACGCTTTCGTGGACGCTCGACGCGTTCTGCCCCTGGCGGAGTTTCGTGGTGATTCCGGCCGAGGGCATGCCCGCGGCCTTCAGCTTCGTCATCGACGCGGCGCGCATCGCCGACGAAACCTGGATTGACGAAGACCGTGTCTACGGCTTCGTGCCGATGGGCGGCCAGGACCAGATCGAGCTTATCGGCGACTTCATAAAGGACCAGCTGAAGGGGGGCAGGGGGCGCGTCGGCATTGAGAGCGGCATGTCCAATTATCTGCCCGAGGGCTGGCTTACGCACTATGAGTACCAGCGCTATTCCGAGGCGCTCGAGGGATGCGAGCTTGTCAACGCGCATTCGATCGTCGACGCGCTTTCGATCGTAAAGGACCAGGGGACAATAAACCGTTTCCGCGAGGCCTCGCGCATCGTGGACGTCGGGCACAGGGTCGTGTTCGACGCCATAAAGGACGGCGGATGGAAGGGAATGACAGAGACGGAGATAGCCGGGCTCGCGGCTCTCGCCATGCGGCGCGAGGGGAGCGAGTGGGAGTGGAGCTTTACCGGCGGAAACGAAATCGCGGCGGGCTACCGCACCGGCCTTGCCGGGGGGGCCTGTACGCCGGCGACGCGTAAAAAGCTCGCTGCGGGCGAGCCGCTTATGGTCGATATCCACGCCATGTTCATGCTCGGCCTGGGAGACCATTCGCACAACTATCTCATAGGCCCGGCGACCGACCGGCAGTTCTGGCACGCTAAAAACTTCACCGACATTGTCGCGCTGACGCTTAAAACCTACCGGCCCGGTATCACCCCGTCGAAGCTCGCCGACCAGATGATGGCCTTCGCCGAGGAGCGAGGGTTTTCCGACTACATGGTCCCCGGTTTCGAGCACGGCATCGGCATGATGGGCGACGAGTGGCGTATCGGGCTTAACGACGGTCCGTTCCCGTACTGGACCAACCCCGATCACGTCTACCGCGAGAACGAGGTACTCATCTGCGCCATGCAGTACGCGTGTCCGGAGGAGAACATCGGCTTCCGTTACGAGAACCCGATCGTGATCACGAAGGACGGCTGCGAGGAGATGTCGAAGTATCCGCTGGGTATCGAGGAGATTCGCTGAAGGAGCGGATGGCATCCGCGCCTTCAGCGGGCATGGGCGCGGATGGGTATCCGCGCTTTCATGTCCTCCCCGTTCCCTTGTGGCGGTACATGCCGGCGTCGGCCTTCTGGATCAGGTCGCGGACCTTCTGGAAGGGGCCGGCCGAAGTGCCGTAGGAAAAACGCACCTCCGGGCCGCCTTCCATCGTGAAGCTTGATAGCTTTTTCATCTCCCTGGCGAAACGCTTTTCTATTTTCTGCATCTGCTCGAGAGACGCGGGAATAATCGCGAGGAACTCGTCGCCGCCGATGCGGAAGAGCATGTCGTTGTAGCGCAGGCGCGATTTCAGTATCCGCGATATCTCCTTCAGCACCTCGTCGCCCCGGGGGTGTCCGAATCCGTCGTTTATCTTCTTGAAGTCGTCCACGTCCACCATCACCACCACGGCGGCGGATTCGTCATCGTATCGCCTGCGCCGCGGGAACGCCGACTTTTCGGCCTCGGCTATCACCTGTTCCAGCTTGGCGCGGTTAAGGAGCCCGGTGAGCGGATCGGTCAGGCTGCGCTGAAGGGCCTGTTCGTAGAGCGCGGCGTTGGCGAATGCGATCGCCGCGTAATCGGCTATTGTTTGTAGAATAAGGTGCTCCATCTCAGTGAAGAGGCCGCCGCTTCCCCGGTTGACGAGCTCGATGACGCCGTACAGCGTGTCGCCGAAGATGACCGGTACCGCCATGAGCGACCTGGTCTTGAATCCGGTGGCGCGGTCCACCCTGTCGCTGAAGCGTTTGTCACGGGAGGTATCCGGCACGAAGATGGATTTTCTGGTTCTGGCCACCGTTCCGGCGATGCCTTCCCCCCTTCCCAGGCGGATATTCTCGACCGCTTTCGCGTCGATGCCCTTCACGATCACGAAGAAGAGCTCGTCGGTATTCGGGTCGAGCCGCATGAGGCTCCAGTTCTCGGCGTCGAAGAAGAGATGGATTTCTTCCATTATAGCGTCCTGTATCGCGCCGAACTCGAGGGAGGAGGTGATGATCTTGCCGATGCTCGAATAGAGCTTTTTTATTTTAAAGAGTTCTTCCATGGTACTCCGTTAAACGCGCGGAATGTCCCCGTGACGGGGTGGGAAAGTATCGGGGGAGTGAGTCTTTTTTTGCAACGATTATTCTCATCCCCCGCGGTCGCGAACGGGAGGCATTTCGAAAAATTCCGGTTTCATCAGTTTGTCCCTAATGCTTTCAGGGCGTTCGGCCGATAAGTAACACGGAGACCGGAATATATCGTCTGGAGACATAATCTTCCGGGACCATGGGGGAGACGCAATGAAAAGGATCATGATGTGTCTGATATGCGGCATGGTGCTCCTGGCCTGGGGATCGGGGGCCTACGCCCAGGAGGCGCCGAAGGAACCATCGGGCAAAAGCCTTGGGGCGATCGCCGATGACATCAAGTTCGAAAACGCGCTGCAGTTCTACGCCATGGGGGATTACCGGAAGGCTCTTCAGATGTTCAACGAATACCTGGAGGTCTATCTGACCGGAGCGCACCGGGCCGAGGCGCTCCGGCATGTGGCCGCCATCCATTTCAACAGCTTTGAATACGAGAAATCGATCCGCGCGTACATGGCCATACACGAAGAGGCCGGCACCGCCGAAGAAGGTATCGAGGCCTACTATAAAACAGGCATCTGCTATCAGAAAATGGGGTACGAGGTGAAAGCCCAGGGAGTTTTCCAGTCGATCATCGAGCAGTATCCCTATTCCTCGTATGCCTATCTTTCCAGGATACAGATCCACCTGCTCAAGATCATAGAGAAATAGGCCTTTTGATATGAGCCCTCCGTTCTTTAAATTATTGGCGGATACTCCCTCGTCAACGTATAGACCGGTTTCCCGCATGTAGTTGTGCTTCTCTTCGCCGAAGGGGAAAACCGGCTGCACGGTGAAATAACACCCTGTTTTGTGCAATAAAATAGAGATATTTTGTTGACAGAAATTTCGGCATATTCAAGTATGCGCTCTCCGTCAGGCTCATATCGCCCCGAGGTCCGCGGATATATGGAAAAGGCCCCAAGAGGGCCCGCGCGGCTTACCGGCAACCGGCCGGCCGGGAAGCGACAAATGTACGGTTTTTTTATATTTTTTATACGGCAACGAGCTATTATTGTGTTACATTCAGTATAGTCGCGATTCCTTGTAGACGGCGTAACTGCAGTACTACGGGCCATCCCGCCCTTTAACCGCCAGAGCACATCGCGCCGGTTCCTGATATCGCAATCATTTTAGGAAACTACGTTTATCCAGGGGAGATTGACATATGCCTTTACAGAAGCTGAGAAATATCGGAATCGCCGCGCATATCGACGCGGGGAAGACAACGCTCACCGAGCGTCTTCTTTATTTCACCGGCACCTCGAGGCGCCTCGGAGAGGTCCACGACGGCCAGGCCACAATGGACTTCATGAAGCAGGAACAGGAGCGCGGTATCACCATCGCCTCGGCCGCGATTTCGTGCCAGTGGAAGGACCACCCGATCAACATCATCGACACGCCCGGGCACGTCGACTTCACCGTCGAGGTTGAGCGCTCGCTCCGCGTGATCGACGGCATGATCGGCCTTTTCTGCGCGGTTGCCGGCGTGGAGCCTCAGAGCGAAACCGTGTGGAACCAGGCCGATCGTTACAAGGTGCCCCGTATCGCCTTCGTCAACAAGATGGACCGGATCGGCGCCGATTTCGACGAGTGCGTCACCCAGATGGAGAAGTATCTCGACGCGAACCCGGTTCCCTTCCAGGTGCCGATCGGCGCCGAGGATAATTTCCAGGGTGTAATCGACATCGTGGAGCGTAAGGCCGTAATATTCAAGGAATTCGAGCGCATCGTCACGGAAGTGCCCGAGGACTATCGTGAGCGCTGCGAAAACGCCCGCCGGCACCTGGTGGAAAAACTTGCCGATTTCGACGAGGACATCATGCGGATGTATCTCGAGGAAAAGGATGTCCCGGCGGAGATTATCAAGAAGGCGTCGCGCTGCGCCACCATCAAGATGCTCTTCACCCCGGTATTCTGCGGCGCGGCCTACAAGAACAAAGGGGTCCAGCTTCTCCTCGACGCCGTAATCGATTACCTGCCGTCGCCGATAGACAAGGGCGCGGTGGTCGGGATGGACACCAAAGACAGCGAAAAGACCCAGACCCGCCATCCGCTTCCCGGCGATCCCTTCTGCGCCCTCGCATTCAAGCTCATTCATGATCCGTATGTGGGACAGCAGACTTTTATCCGGGTATATTCCGGAAAACTCGAGAGCGGCATGCAGGTCTACAACGCCACGAAGAGCGAGAACGAGCGGATCGGCCGCATCATGCGCATTCACGCCAAGGAGCGGGAGGAGATATCCAGCGCCGGTCCCGGCGATATTGTCGCGCTGATCGGAATGAAATATACGAAAACGGGTGACACCCTCTGCGACATGCATCATCCGCTGGTTCTCGAATCGATCTACATTCCTCCCGCGGTCATCGACCTCAAGGTCACCCCTCCGTCCAAAAAGGAGGAGGAGAAACTCGGAATCGCGCTGCGCAAGCTCGCGATGGAGGACCCGTCCTTCACCGTCCGCGTCGACGACGAGACCAACGAGACCATCATCAGCGGCATGGGCGAGCTTCACCTCGAGATCATCGTTGACCGGCTGAAAACCGAATTCAACGTCGAAGCGATCGTGGGAGAGCCCTCGGTGGCCTTCCGCGAGGCGATAAAGACCGAGGCCCAGGCCGAGGTGAAGTTTGCCAAGCAGACCGGCGGTCGCGGCCAGTACGCCCACTGCGTGATGCGCATAGAACCCAATCCCGACAAAGGATTCGAGTTTGTGGACCACACGAAGGGCGGCGTGATTCCTCAGGAGTATATGCCGTCGATTCGAAAGGGTATCGAGGGCGCCATCACCGAGGGTATACTCGCCGGCTTCCCCGTTGTCGACATAAAGGCGGTTGTGCTGGACGGCAGCTACCACGAGGTCGACTCCTCCGATATGGCCTTCCGCACATGCGGCGCGCTGTGCTTCAAGGAAGCCTTCCGAAAGGCATCGCCGACCCTCCTCGAGCCGCTCATGAAGATCGAGATCAACACTCCCGACGAATACATCGGGGAAGTGATCGGCGACCTCAACAGGCGCCGGGGCAAGGTGGAGTCCATGCGCCGCTTCCGCAAAGGCGCGCAAAAAGTCAACGGCTTCGTGCCGCTCATGGAAATGTTCGGGTACGCGACCCAGCTTCGCAGCCTCTCCAGCGGCCGCGCAAACTACTCCATGGAGTTTTCCAGATATGTGCCGCTGGGAAAGGAAATCCAGGAGAAAGTGCTCAAGTCGATTAACGAGAAGAAACTTCAGAAAGTATAAGCGGAAAACCTCCGCGTAAACCTCTTATCGTACAACCTCTGAAGACGGGGAGGCGTGGAAGCCTCCCCGTCTTTTTCCCGCCGGACCGCCCGTGGTCCCGCCGTTCGGTTGCGGGGGCACCGGGTTCAGCATATCAACCGTATTCGGACAGCCGGTTATGGTACCTGGCAGAGCCAAACCAGCAATAAAATCCTGGTTGATTTAATCCGCCTGTTACCGTACTATTATGGGACAAGGCATCGTGCGTCATGGATGACCGGACACCTCGGCTTGATGTTCCGATGGAGGTGAGTTCCATGCGCGGAAGAAAGGCATCCGATCTTATGGCGAAGCGTCCGCCGCACATCGACGGTAATAAGGTCCGTCTGCGGGAGCTTCGCCCTCACGACCATAAAAACCTCCTCCGAATGTACGCTCATTTCGATCCAAGGCACACCGCCTTCGGCCTTCCGCCGAGCGGTCATGTGCTGAGACGCCGCTGGATAGTAAATCTCGAGCACGGAAGCCTGAATGTCATAGCGCTGGCGGGGCGTCGTATCGTGGGCCATGCGTCCATCATCGATGTGCCCCGGGAGGATTTCTGCGAGTTCATTTTCTTCGTGCACCAGGACTTCCGCGGGCGCGGCATCGGCACCTCCCTGGCCGGGGAGATCTGCCGGAGGGCCCTCTGCCTGGGTAAAAAACGGATATGGCTGATGATAGCAAGCGGAAACGACGAGGCCGTGGCGGCACTGTACCGCATAGGATTTCGCATAAGCGGGGTGCACGGAGGGGAATACGAGATGGAGCTTGACCTCGAGCCGGTCGCCGCGATCCTGTGCATGTAGACAGTCGCGGACCGGCCGGGTGGAACGACGCGCGCCTCCCGCGCGAGGCGCCGGTCAGAAGCCCAGAATTTTCCCGGCGTTATAAAACAGAAAGCATACCGTCCATGCCAGCACGAGCTGATATACCAGGGACACAAAGGCCCAGCGCCAGCCTGCCTCCCTTCCCATCACCACGACCGTCGCCAGGCAGGGAACGTACAGCAGCACGAAAAGCATGAACGTGTACGCGACCAGCGGCGTTATGCCGTACTCGGGCCTTCGAATGACCTGGTCGATCGGCTGCTGGCCGCCGTCGGCCCCGTTTCCGATGTCGGCGTGGTACAGGACCCCCATGGTGCTCACCACGACCTCCTTGGCGACGAAGCCGGTAACAAGTGATATCCCCATCTGCTCGTTGAACCCGAGCGGTGAGGTGACGGGGGTGAGGAATTCGCCCATTCGCCCGATGATAGTGTTCCGCTTCTCGAGCGTGGCCTTTTCCACCTCGAGTTGCCGTGCGCCTGTGATGTATTTGGTCCGCACCTCATCGAGGCTTTCACTGGACGCGCCTCGCGCCCGCGCTTTTTCGAGTGCGCTGTAGCCTTCCGCCTGAACCGCGGCGATGCGCGCGTCGTATTCGCGCGCGAGGTCCGGCGATTTGGGATACTCGCCCATGAACCAGATGATAATGGAGAAAGCGAGTATTATCCCGCCCATCTTCCTGAGATATTGCGATGCCCGGTCCCACATGTGCAGCAGGGTCGATTTGAGCGTCGGGATGCGGTACGGCGGAAGCTCCATAACGAAGGGAGTGGAGCTCCCCCGGAAAAAGACCATGCCGTAAATGCGCGCGGAGACAAACGCCAGGACGATGCCCACCAGGTAGAGTGAGAGTATCACCGTTCCGGCGTGCGCATGAAAAAAAGCCCCGGCGAACAGGATGTACACCGGCAGACGCGCCGAACAGCTCATGAAGGGATTGATGAGTATGGTGAGTATCCGGTCCTGCCGGTTTTCGAGCGAGCGGGTGGCCATGATGGCGGGGACGTTGCAACCGAAACCCATGATGAGGGGGATGAACGACTTTCCGTGCAGTCCCAGCGTATGCATCACCCTGTCCATGATGAACGCGGCGCGCGCCATATACCCGGTGTCCTCCATGAAGCTTATACCCATGAAGAGGATGAGAATGTTCGGAAGGAACACGATGACGCCGCCGACGCCGCCGATAACGCCGTCGATGATGAGGTCCTTCAGCGGGCCCGCGGGCACGAGCCGTTCCACCGCGAGGCCCAGGTGATGGACCCCTGACTCGATGAGGTTCATGGGATATTCGCCCAGGGCGAAGGTCAGGTGGAAAAGCGCCCAGAGGAACAGGAACAGGATGGGAAAGCCCAGGTACCGGTTGGTGATAAAACGGTCTATCCTGTCCGAGACATCCACCCTGCGCGGCGCGCTTTTCCTGACCGATTCGCGGACCGCGCCGGCGATGAAACCGTAGCGCCTGTCGGACAGGATCGTCTCGATGTCGTCATCGAACTTCCGTTCGAGCAGCGCGCGGCTTTTCCCGGCCTGCTCCAGAACGGCCTCATGACCGGTAAAGGCCCTCAGCTTCTTTATCGCGTCGCTGTCACGCTCCAGAAGCCGTACCGCGAGCCAGCGCGTGGAATAGCGCCGGCCGATCGATTCGTTTTTGCGCATGAGATCCTGGACCGCGCGAATCTCCGCCTCGACGTCGTCGCCGAAGGGGATGTGAATGTGCCGCGCCGTTTCGCTGGTGCCTTCCGCGACCTGGACGATCCGCTCGACGAGCTCGGCTATACCGACCGAGCGGGTACCGACGGTCCTCACCACCGGCATGCCGAGCAGCGTGCCCAGTCCCTCGGTGTCTATGGTGAGGCCTTTGTTCGCCGCCTCGTCGAACATGTTGAGGGCCATTACCGAGCGCGCCCCGATGTTGATGAGCTGAGTGGTCAGGTAGAGATTGCGCTCGAGGTTGCCGGCGTCGACGACGTTGACGATCACATCGGGCCGGTCGTCAATTATGAAGTCGCGCGTTATGATTTCCTCCATGCTGTAGGAGGTGAGGCTGTATATGCCCGGAAGGTCGATGACCCGGATGGAGACGTCCCCGTGGCGCAGTCGTCCCTCGCGCTTTTCGACGGTAACGCCGCTCCAGTTCGCCACCTTCTGCCGCGCTCCGGTGAGCGCGTTGAAAATGGTGGTCTTCCCGCAGTTCGGGTTGCCCACCAGTCCGACTGTTATTTCCCTGGTCTTCATTGAGGATCTATTCCTTTCCATGGCGCCTTCGGTGCCTGCCGCGTTCGAGAGGCCGGACGACGATGTCGCGGGCCTCCTCGACCCGTAGCGACAGGCGGTAGTCCTTGATCGACAACTCGATGGGGTCGCGCAGCGGCGCGTATTTTATCACGGTGATCTTTTCCCCCCTGCGGAACCCCATATCGATCAGCCTCTTCCGTAAAGGGGAGTCGCCGAGCACTTTAACGATGGCAGCGGACTGTCCCTCGCGCAGCTCGCTCAGGGGACCCTCCTCCATGACGTCCTGTAGCTGGCCGGTCCATTCACGCTCGGAGCCGTGCTCCGTGTCGTGGAACTCAACCAGCCGGTAAAGCCGGCGGCAGGCCTCGGGCGAGAGGTGGTGCTCGATGCGGCAGGCCTCCTCGTCGGCCGAATTGGGTTCCATTCGAAGCACCTCCCGGAAAAACCGCTTCAGGAAGGAATGTTTCCTGGATACGAGGTCCGCCACTCGCCGGCCGCTGTCAGTTAACTCGATGAAGCCGTATTTTTCGTAATAAATGAGGCCCTTTTCCCGTAATTTGCCGAGGGCCGCGGTAACGCTGGGCATCGTGATTTTAAGCGTCTTCGCGATATCCTTTACCCGGACGACGCGGTTGCGGGAGGCGAGGAGCGCTATCGTTTCCATATAGTCCTCCATGTTGGCCGAGAGATCGGTGCTCTCGAAATACTCCTCCCGGCCCGCCGCCTCGTCTTCCCGCTTCATGTCGCGCTCCTCCATGGGTGGATAAAGAGATACTACTAAGTAAATT
>JAGODA010000372.1 GCA_017998475.1 Spirochaetota bacterium
CGGCCTTCCCATGCGCCTCATCGGCCTGGGACGCCCCCTCCTCCCCTGGGAGGCTCGCCACCCAGGCATACATCACCGCCCGCTACTCCCCCAGTCCCCTCAAGGCGGCCGAGCAGATCCTGAAAGCCTGCCGCGAAAGGTCCGTAAGGGTAGACACCTGCTGGGATTCGCGTTACCCGAAACTTCTTCGCGAGATATCCAGGCCGCCGCTCGTACTCTACGCGCGCGGCGCGGCGGTCTCCGAAAGAAGCATGGCCATCGTCGGGACCAGGAAGGCCGACCGGGCCGCCCAGGATACGGCGCGCCGCCTCGCGATCGAACTGGCCGATAGCGGTTTCACGGTGGTGAGCGGGATGGCCGTCGGCGTGGACAGGTCGGCGCACGAGGGCGCCCTTTCGGCTGGCGGGCCGACCGTGGGTGTGCTCGCGAACGGTATCGACATATTCTATCCCGCGATGAACAGCGATCTGTACAGGATGATTCTATCAGACGGCCGTTCGGCTCTGGTTTCGGAATACCCGCCCGGCATAATGGCCGGCAAATGGACGTTCGCGCGCAGGAACCGTATTATAAGCGGGCTTTCACTCGGCACGGTGGTCGTTAAGGCGGGTGTGAAGAGCGGCGCGCTGATAACGGCCCGTTACGCGCTCGAACAGAACCGCGAGGTCTTCGCCTGTCCGGGCGCGGCCTTCGACGAGGGCTATTTCGGTTGCCACGGTCTGATAAGAGAAGGGGCGCACATCGTTTCTTCAACCGGAGACATCATCGGCCAGTTCTCAACCGTGACAGCGGACAAGGAGCGCCCGCGGACGCCCGCCACCCGGACGGCTGTACTACGGGTTGATGGGCTTGAACCAGTAGACGCGTCAATGGGCCCGCTGGAAGGCGAGCTGCTCGTACTGCTCGGCCGAAAGGCGGCGGAGATAGACGAGCTGGTGCGCGAATCGGGCCGCGACGCCGCCGCGGTGAACGAGGCGCTTGTACTGCTGGAGATTTCAGGGAAAATTTCGAGGACGGGGACCCGCGTGGAGCGGTCCGGAACGGGGGGCGCGATATGAAAATCAAGTATGCTTTTCTGGCGGTGCTGGGAGTCGTGCTCGCGGTTTCGGTGGCACAGATGTTCTCGCTGCCGCCCTATGCCGGCGACATCCACGCCCTGTACCGGTCGGGCTATTTCGTGGAGATCGAGAAAGGGTTCGGCATAATTAAAGATGCGTTCGTCGAAACCAAGATGTACGGACGGCCCGTTTCGGCGTGGATCCTCCTGGATGATATCGCTGCGCGGCAGGGGATGGACATCCGGGTTTACAACCCGGCGGGCGTACATATTAAAGCGCCGGGCGAGCCCGGTGAGGCCGCCGACGCGCGGGTGGTCCGCGTGCTCAACGAAGCGGAACCCTCCGTATATTCGGAGATACGGGGCGGCAGGTACTATTCAGTCTTCCCCGTTTTTCTGGAGGATCGCTGCCGTTTCTGTCACGATTCACGCGGCGGCGCCCGGCTTGCTGGTGTTATCACATTCGAAAGGGATTTTGACGCGCGCGTATATTACGGCGCCGAGCGAGTCATCATTTTCGGCGTGCTCTCCGCCGGGCTGTGCCTGCTGTTCTTTCTCACCCTCCGCTGGGAGCCGGGGAGAAGGGTGAAAGAACTGTTTGACAAATAATCGATAGTCTGTGTGCTTGCTTTTAGCCGCCGTGATGTTCGATTGCGCGCCGGTGCATACGGGATCAGGGAGTTGCGCCCGGTCCCGACGGGAGATGGATCCCGGTCACGTACGCAGCCGCTCCGACAGCCGGCAACGGTGAATGGCTGGAAGGCGTAAAAAAAGGAAGTGTCACTGCCTGCATGGAGAAAAACGGGAAAACGCTGATCATCGTCGAGTCGCCCTCGAAAGCCAAGACCATAAACAAGTATCTCGGAAAGAAATACATCATCTCTTCGTCGATGGGTCACATCATCGATCTGCCCAAGTCCAGGCTGGCGGTGAATGTTGACGACAATTTCGCCCCCGAATATATCACTATCCGCGGCAAGGCAAAAATACTTAACGATCTCAAGAAAAAAGCCGCCCAGGCATCGGGAGTGCTGCTCGCGACCGACCCCGACCGCGAGGGCGAGGCCATCTCCTGGCACCTGGCGAACGCGCTCGGGCCGAAGAACGACAACATCCGCCGCATCGAGTTCAACGAGATCACCGAACCGGCGATACTGGAGGCCGTAAAACATCCGCGCGATATCGACATGAGCCTGGTCAACGCTCAGCAGGCCAGGCGCATACTGGACCGCATAGTGGGATACAATATAAGCCCCATCCTCTGGAGAAAGGTCAAGAAGGGGCTTTCCGCGGGAAGGGTGCAGTCGGTCGCGCTTCGCGTTATCTGCGAACGCGAGAAGGAGATAGAATCATTCACGCCCGAGGAATACTGGTCGCTCGACGCCCATTTCGAGCTGAAGGGCAAAAAATTCACCGGGTCGTTCCATTCGCTCGGCGGCGAAAAGATCAAGCTGAAGAGCAGGTCCGATGTCGACGCCGTCCTCGAGCGCGCGGGGGAGGGGCCCTATACCGTGAAAAGCGTCCAGCGCAAGGAGCGCAGGCGGAATCCCCTGCCTCCTTACATAACCAGCAAGATGCAGCAGGACGCGGCGAACAGGCTGGGCTTCACGTCGGGAAAGATCATGATGATAGCCCAGCAGCTGTACGAGGGTATCGACCTGAAGGGCGAGGGGCCCGTGGGGCTCATCACCTACATGAGGACCGACTCGACCCGCGTTTCCGACAGCGCGCTCTCGGCGGTCAGGCGCTACATCGGCGAGACCTACTCGGAAGGCTATCTCCCCGAAAAACCGAACACCTATGCCAACAAGAAGAACGCGCAGGACGCGCACGAAGCCATCAGGCCCACGGATGTTTTCCGCACGCCGGAGTCGCTGAAGGCCGACCTCAACCGCGACCAGTACCGGCTTTACAGCCTGATCTGGCGGCGCTTCGTCTCGTCCCAGATGACCCCGGAGGTATCCGAGGTGTCGACGGTCGTTCTCGAGCACGGAGATGTCGCGTTCAGGGCGAGCGGCAGCCGGGTCCTTTTCGACGGGTTCACCGCCGTCGAGAGCGAGGACAAAACGAAGAAAATGGATCTGCCGAAGCTCTCCGAGGGAGACAGCGTCCAGCTGAGGGAATATATCCCGGAGCAGCACTACACCACCCCGCCTCCCCGCTACAACGACGCCTCCCTCGTAAAATTCCTGGAGGAATCGGGAAT
>JAGODA010000373.1 GCA_017998475.1 Spirochaetota bacterium
GGATACCACGGCGCCCCGGCCGGGGAACGCTCGAAGGAGAGCGGCTGCGTTTCGCCGGGTATCCATCCTCCGGGAATCTTCGGGTCGGGGATTGAGGGGATGTGCGGTGCGATGGAGTCCGGGCCGTTGGTGAGGAAATGGAAACGGTATTCCTTCGCGAGCGGATTGTTCTGCGTATCCGTGATCGTCGGCGATATCCCGAGCGTGTAATGGGCCTCGCTTTCGAGCGGTTCGATGAATTTCAGGTACGCGGTCGTGTGGTCGGCATCGGTATCGATAAAGAAAGAAGCCGCCGGACTTATGGTGATTGCGCTTCGAAGCTCGGAGACGGCGATCTGTTCGCTGAAGAGGATGACGATGTCGCCACTCTTCTCCACTCCCTGGTTTTCGATGTCCTCGCTCCACGGTCCGGGCGACGGCGGCTGGGAGACGGCAAGCGTGGGTTTCGTGAAATCATCGCCGACGGTGAAGTTGAAGAATTCGGCATCCGCCAGGCGGTTCCCGCTCGCGTCCCGGATATCCGTGTTGACCGTTACGGCGTAGGTCGTGCCAAAAGGCATCGGGTAGAGCGGCGTGAAGGTGATCAGCGCGTGCGCCGCGTCCCATGAATAGCGGCCCTCGAGCGGCGGGGAGATGGAGATCCCGCCGTACAGCGAGTTGAGATCGATCGCCTCGGAGAAGACGAGGGATATGACGGTGTCGGGGGCGACCGTCGTATCGTTCGGCGGCGTGTATGCCGTGAGCATCGGAGGCACCAGGTCGGCGCTCACCGAGAAGACCGAGGCGTGCGATTTCCTGAGGTCGTTGCCGTGTATGTCCTCCGCTGCGGAAGAAATCGCTATGCGGTAAAGCGTCGCCTCGCCGAGGTTACGGGCCGGCTGGAAGTCGAGTCGCTTCCCGTCGGGGCTCCACGAGAAGTATCCCTCGACCGTGCCGGCATCGGAGCTCAGTGAAAACTCGTTCGATGTCTTGATGGTGTCCATCTCCTTGCTGAAGACCACGACTATCGACGTGTCCCTGCCGACGCCGCTCGCGCGGTCGGCAGGGCTGACCGAAACGATTTCGGGTTGGGAAAAGTCGTTTTTGAAGTCGCAGCGGCAGAAAGCGGCGGCGAAAACGGCAATGGAAAACAGGGCGGTCGATACTGTCCGTTTCATATATCAATACCCCTCCTTCATTCTTCCCTGAAATCGAAAACGAAGTTTTCGCTCATCGTGTTGCCGTGGATATCCGTCACGCCGCCGCTCCCGCCATGAACGGTGAGGCGGTAAAGGACGGGGTCCGTCGGCTCAAGCATGTTCGAAAGACCGGAGAGCTTTATCACGGCGGTGGTGTCATCCTGCCATTCCACGTCCGAGACGATGCCCTCGTCTACTCCGAAGCTCGTAAGCGACAGGTTCTGGTAGATCGAGTAGCGGTTCATGGCGACCGGCGCGTACGGCGCCAGGCTCGAGACGAACTGAACGCGGAAATAATACGTTTGATTGGGCCAGGGTCCCATGCTTATCGCGACCGGCCACGCGTCGGGATCGGGTATCCCGGTGAAAAGAGGCGCGTACGAGGAGCCGTCGTTCGAGCCCCAGACCGTCCCGGTCTTCACTATGAGCGATGTCGCTCCTCCCGTGCGTATGCTGACCTGGTACGAGGCGGGGATTTGCAGGCCGCTGCGGTCTTTCGCCGAGCGGTCCACCCGCGCCTGGTACAGGGTTTCCGGGGCCAGCGCCCGGGCGGGATGGAACACCAGTATCGAATCACCGCTCCACGAGAAGTGCCCCCCGGGCGATGGGGAAAGGGAAAACGCGGATTCGGCGCTCGGCCGGTCCATCGGCTCGGAGAAGACCACGTGGAAGGATACGGTTTTGTCGATACCCTCGTTGATGCCGTCGGTGCTCCAGAACGGGGCCATGCCATCGGCGTTGATGCCGGTGACCGACGGAGGCACGGCGTCGTCGCCGGTGATGAAGAGCACCGCGTACTCGGAGGCGAGGGCGTTCCCGGACGCGTCCACGGCGGAGGATGATATCCTGAACCGGTAGTGAACGCCGTAGTCCATGGAGGCCGTAAGCGTATACACCATGCGGCTGTCCGGCAGGCCGGAGGGGCCCGTGTCCCATACGAAGCGTCCCGCCACGTGGGGCGTGATACTGAAGGCGGATTCGGTCTTCCGCACGTCCATCGATCGGGAAAAATCGACCGTGATGTTTCGATCGACCGGGACGTTCTGCTCGCCGCCCTCCACGAAGGCCGGGTCCGAGGCGAGCACCACGGGAGGGACGAAATCGCTCCCCACGTAAAAATCCGAAAGGAAATCGTACTCCATCCCGTTCCCCTTCGTATCGCGCACGGAGCGCGGGATCTCGATCGTGTACCTCTCCGCGTGCGTGAGAGCGCTCCTGGGCCGGAAGATGAAGCGGCTTCCGGAGAGCCATTCGAAGTCTCCTTCCAACCTCGAGGAGCTGTCCGCCAGCACGAAGGATTTCTCCACGCCGTCCCGCTCCACGTCGCCGCTGAACGCGATCTCCACCGCGGCGTCGTCGGCGACTCCGTAGGCGTGGTTCGCCGGTGAATAATACACCACCTCGAGCGTCTCGAAACCGGAGCAGGCGCCGAGGACGGCGAAAAGGGACAATATCAATAATGTTAAAGGAAGAGTCTTTTTCATGAGTCGCCTCCTCCACTCGCGGACCCGTGCACCGGATTGGAAAGCAGAAGGTCATAAACCTGGACGCCGAGAAGCGCGATGGTAAGGATGAAAACAAGCCACAGCGCGCCCGTACCGGAAAAGGCCAGGATGAAGAGGGAGAGCGCGAGCGCAAAAGAGGCGATCGGCGCGGCGGCCTCCAGGCGTACAAGGCTTCGGAAACCGTGCGCGTGGATATCGCGGCGATGGATCGTGAGGACGACAAACAGGAGCGCCAGGAAGAGGAAGGCCTTCGGTCTGGCCTTGATGTTGATGCCCGAGAGGAAGATCAGCGCAAGCAGGGTATACGCGCGCGCGGCGGTGAGCTTCATGGCGTATAACCGTGAAAACTGGATCAGCACGACGCAGGCCATCGCGATGCTGAGAAGATTGTAGAGCCTCAGGTTAAGAAAAATAATTTCATTGGCGGCGTACAGAATGAACGCGGCGCACACCGCGACCGGCGCCGCCAGACCGTTTTCGTGTTTCATTGGAGCCTCCTTTCGCGTTTTGCGCGAACGATATGGTTTTTCCCCGCGCGCGGAGCGTATATCAGACGGCACACGACCGGCACCAC
>JAGODA010000374.1 GCA_017998475.1 Spirochaetota bacterium
AGCTTTCGTTGACCTTGCGGATGCCCTCCTCCATTGTGCGAAGGTGCTCCTGCCCGCTCTCGGCGCGTCCGGTGATCTCGCGCGTGGCCGCCAGCGAATCGCCTATGGCCGCATCAAGGCCGTCGATGACGACCGACAGCTCGTCGAGCGCGCCCAGAAGCTCCCGGAGGCTCGAAAGCTGGTCCCCGGCATTCTCGGCAATGCGGTCGATGCCCCCGGAGATCTCTCCCGCCGTGCCGGTGATGCGCGCTATCGACGAGGCCTGGTCGTGCGCCCCCTCGGAAAACTCGTCGCTCTGGCGCGACATGCTCTCCATGGCCTGTACCACCTTCCGCGAGCTCTCCATGAGGACGTGCCGTATGAAAACGTTCGTCTCGGCGTTCTTCCGGGACTCGTCAGTGGCGAGCTCGACGCTCCGCTCGAAGACCTTGAGCATGAGCAGCGACAGCAGATACAGGAAGCCTATGGCGAAGAGCGTATTGCTGAAGGAGATCGTAACGAGCTTTTCAGAAAACTGGTGCGGGAGCGAGCGCATTATCATGAAGAGCGCGGTGTTGGTGAGCGCCATCACCGCCGAAATGACCGAGAGGAACGCTACGTTGCTGAAGACCGCGCACATGACGATGCAGGGAAAAATGAAGTATATGTACGACGTGAGCGAGAGCTCGATCTCCATGTAGGGCTGGCGGATGAGCCCCGCGACCACCGCAACGGCGCTGAAGGCGATGAATACGTTCGCCGCGGCCATATACCGCCCCTTTCGCAGCAACACCAGTCCGGTGGAGAGACCCCCGAGCAGTATCACGGTCATGGGGATGGTGACGATAAAATCCTTCCAGCCCGCGAAGAGCATGCTGAACTGCAGAAGGAATGAAAGAAACACGAATGTCGAGAGGAAATACAACAGCAGCCTGGCGCGGGTGCGCTGCAGGTAGTTTTCGTTCTCGTATGACGACAGGAAATAATTCCGGTATCGCGCAAGCATAACGTCCTCCCGGCGGCGGCCGGCGCCATGCGGCGCGGGCCCGGTCGCGCGCCTAGTTTTTATCTCTCAGAGCGGCCATGATGATGACGAACGCGACGGTCGACATCACGCCCCCGAATATGAACGGCCAGGCCGTGCCCGCGTACGAGTACAACAGCCCCGCGATGACGCTGGCCGGAAGGAGCGCCACGCCGACGATGGTGGTAAACAGTCCCATCACCGTTCCGCGCCTTTCCGCGGGAGCGAGGTCGGCCACAAGCGCCTTCTCCACGCCCTCGGTGAGCGCGTAGTATACCCCGTAGAGCGCCCAGAACGCCCAGAGCCATTCTTTCGTTCCGCCGTCGATGAAACCGAAGGCGATGTAAATGCCCGAGTAGAGCGCGTACCCGGCAAGGATGATCCGCGTGCGCCCGATACGGTCCGAGAGCCCCCCGAGCGGTGTCGAGAGCGCCGAGGTTACCAGGTTGAACACCATGTACATCAACAACACCTCGGGGAGGCTCACACCGGCGTCCATGCTCTTGAGCAGCAGGAACTGGTTGCTGGAGTTGCCCAGCGTGAAGATGAAGACCGCCACGAAGAACACCTTGAGCCGTCGGTCGAGGCCCGAAAGCGAAAAGCTGACGGCCGGCCGCGCCCCCGGCATGTTCCCCGCGCGTTTCTCGCGGACGAAGAGGAGCATGACCACTCCGATGAACGCCGGAACGAGCGAGATGAGGAACAGCGTATAGAAGGCGTCGATATCGGTGATGGTCTTCGTGACGGGATCGAGGTAGGCAAGGCTCAGGAAATAGCACACGGCCACGCCTATGAGCGCGCCCGAATAGTCCATGGCGCGGTGGAAGCCGTAGGCCCTGCCCTTAATGGACGCGTCGACCGAGTCGGCGATGAGCGCGTCGCGCGGAGCCGTGCGCACCCCTTTTCCGACACGGTCGGCGAAACGCGCGAGCAGGATGAAGCTCCAGCCGAGCGAGGCGGCCAGGTACAAAAGCTTCGAGACCGCCGAGAGCGAATAGCCGGCGACGGTGAGCGGCTTCCTGCTCTGGAAACGGTCGGAGATATAGCCCGAGTACACTTTAAGGAGGCTCGCCGTGGCCTCGGCTATGCCCTCTATGACGCCGAGCACCGGCCCCACCATGGTCTTCGCCGAGGCCATCACCGCCGACACGAAGGCCTGTATGAGCGGGTAGATCATCTCGGACGAGATATCGGTGAAAAAGGACGTGAGGCCCATGAGGGTCACGTTGCGGCCGATGGATTTCTTTCCGCTCTGCTGCGCGCTCATTCTGTCTCTCCAGCGGATGCGCGGTGTCCGGCATGAGGCCGGCAACGGTAAGCCGCGCGTGTGTGTTTCCCGTACCTTAACGGCCACCGGTGTCAAAAAACAAGCAGTTTTTGTCGGCAAGCCCGGACGGACATCGGCCGCCTCCGTCGGCGGTCCATCATTCCGTCCAGTCACCGCGCGGAGCACCCTGCCGGAAAACGGCGGCCGGCGTGCCCCTGCTTCGAGCAGGCGGTCAGACCATCATCCCCGATTTCTCCTTTACTTTACCCGTCAAGCGGCGCACACTGGAGCGGTTCCAAATAAACCTGAAGAGGATGGTTCGGCATGAAACGTTTTATATCCGTCCTGGCGGCCTCGCTACTGGTCTGCGTTGCGGGCGCGGCGGGCGCCGATCACTCGTACCACGGCATCCGCGACTGCGCTTGTACGAAGTCTTCGCTGAAGAAGGGCCTTAAGACGGGCGACGTGATTCCTCTGCTCGATCCCTGGTACGGCTACCAGTGCGCCTGGGCCACGTCGACGCTCGCGGCGACGGGGAAACCGCCGGCGGTCCCGAAGGTCCCGCCGGACGACGGGCCCGACTTCGAGCACGAGCGGGCTTATATGGAATGGAGCTGCATGTACGCCGCGGGTCAGCTCACCGACGGCGATCCCTCGACCTGCTGGGCCGAGGGTGTAAAAGGAGACGGCCCTGGCGAGATCGTGATCGCGCGGGTCGATACCAAAAAGCCGCTCGAAATATGGACCGGACTGGGTAAATCAGAAAAGCTCTTTCGGGAAAACGGCAGGCCCCGACAGGTGAATGTCTGGGTGCTTCAGGCATCTGACTGCGAGGTAAACCAGTATTCCACCATCTTCAGGGACATCCACGTACTGGCGCGTCGCACGGTTGAGCTTCGGGATCTAAACGCTTACCAGGCCCTTCAGCTACCGGACTTCAAACCGTTGAAAATAAAAGTCTCCGAGGCCTGTCTGGACC
>JAGODA010000038.1 GCA_017998475.1 Spirochaetota bacterium
GTGTATCTTCAAGGACAACCAGCTTCGTCCCAAGTACGTCTACGACGTCAAGCTGTCGATCAACATTCTCGACAGCGAGCTCGTAAGCCCGATCTACCACTATCAGGTGACGGTCGAGTCGCTCCTGAAAGACGCCATCCAGAAGCACATCCAGGACCTCATCGACAAGCAGGTCCAGCAGCTTACGGAAGAGCTTGTCGACCAGGGCAAGAGCGAGCTTTCCGGTTCCGAGATCATGTTCGAGAAGATCAAGAGGATCGAGAATTTCACCGACGACGACAAGGAAGACGAGAAGTCCCGCAGGTACACCATTCTCGCGAAGAAGTTCCTGGACAAGATCGAAGGGCTTCGCGCCGAGATCGACGTCGAGGAGTACGATCCGCTGAACATCCGCGAGAACATCAAACACATCATCGACTCCGAGAACATCCGTAACCGCGGCTACAACACCGCGATCAACGCCCTCACCTCGATTCTGGACACCTCCAAGCTCGGATACCAGGTGTGCGACAACATGAAGAACGCGCGCATCTGCCAGATCAGGGAGTACGAAGAGCTTGACCGCTCCATTCTTCCGGACGAGCGCTACGCCATCAGGCTGGCCTACTACGACCAGAACCAGCTGCGCGAAGAGAAGCGCGAATTCGACCGCCAGATGGAGGCCTTCACGAAGGAAATCCTCCGGGCATGGGACGTCGTCCACGCCCATTACGAGTCCAAGAAACGCTTCCGGTCATTGAAGGACTTCGATGACCTCTGCAATCGTCTTATGAGCAAGGAGTGGAGGCGCGGCAAGAAAGAAGAAGAAGCTGATCCCAACAGCGTTCTCTGGAACGAGATCGGCGAGATGTATAACGAGGGAAGCTTCGTAGAGAAGAACAACAGGACCTACGAGGACAGGATTCTCAATCTGAAGGGCAAGCTGAAATATCTCAGGGAGATCCTCCAGAACATGCACGGGTATCAGAACCCGATCGAGCGCGTGATTCTCGACGAGCGTCTGAGCTTCCTCGACAGAAAGTTCAACGAGTTCACCTACAAGATCAACCCGCACCATATCCAGCCGGGACTCATCCTCGATGTCGATGTTACGACGATCAAGAGGAAACAGTATATGCTGAAGGGCATGGCGAACGTGCTCAACGAGTTCCTGTACGGCATTTCGAAGGGATTCGCCGACGCGGCGTTCGCTCAGTTCAAGAGAAGAAGATCGACCGTCCGCTCCGACATCTCGCAGTCTTTCGGCGAGGAAGAGGTTAAGGAAGATATCTTCGAGGCCGCCTATAAAACGGCCGCCGCCGGTTCCGATGCCTCGGAAGTAAAAGGTTCGGTAAATCTTTCGCCGCGCCCGAAACCGAAGGGCAAGGCGTCAGGGTTGAAAGAGCTTTAAGACGCGGTAAAAACGAAATGGAAAAGGGACGCCTGAAAGGGCGTCCTTTTTTTTGCTCGTCGATGGTGTGGCGGAAAGGGTATATTATAGTGACCGAAAAACCCGAGTGGAACACGTCGAACCATCTTTGCCCTGAAGAGTTGTCCGGTTTCTCGCAAATTCATCAATGGGGGTAATATTTGCTCACTGTTGACAAAATGCTTGCATTTATTATAAAACAGAACATACTATGCAACGCTGCGGCCGGGATGCCGTGGTTGTCCTATATATACCGGTTTATTGCTGAAAATTTATACCACAAGGAGTCTAACCCATGGAAAGCGCTTTTTATTCGCTTGCGACCAAGAGCAATTTCAACAAGGCACTGAACCACTTCTTCAAGGTCAATGAAATCGTCGATTACCTGGATTCCAAACGCAACCTGGCGGATGTAATAAACGCCGATCTGGACCAGAATGAAATACTGACCGACCAGATTCTCCCGATCGTAGGGGCGGTGATTCGCGACAAATACCAGTATTCGTACGATTCGTACAATGTGCACGACAAGGTAACCGATTTCGCGAAGATAGCCGAAGAAACCGTAAAATGGACGGCACTGGACATCCTCATCGTATATTACACCCCGGCCGGCGAGATAACCCTGGTCAATCCTAAGAATCCGGCGCACTGGGAGAGGGTGCGTGAGCTCGCGAAGGACCAGGCGATGGTGATATACGCGCGCCATCTCAAGGACGAGAAGGACTCCAAGATCGAGCACGAGGCGATCGCGGCGATAGAGGAGATGATATCGGGCAAGGACGTGTTCATCAACAAGGAATTCATCGATCAGACGGTTTCGCCCAAGGTCGCACCCCAGAGGCCCACTCCGCAGGCGGCGGCCGTGGCCGCCGGGCAGAGGAGAATGACGCCGAAGTATTCGGTCCAGGTGACCAACGAGCTCTTTCACAATGGGAACGTCGAGGCGTGGAAGCGCATCATCGAGAGCTACAAGGTCTCGCATCCGGACCTCGAAGTAATGATCTTTTACGAAAACGAGCTGATCAACGACATCAACACCCTTTTCAAGTGGGGCAAGGTCAAGACGGGAGGCCTGATATTCTTCCAGGTTTCGGGTGAAAACATCCGAAACGTTTCCAAACTGCAGAAATATCTCTTCGAGGGCGCGAGCCCCCGTTTCGAACAGTTCCTCAAGCTCGGCGTCGGTAAAGTCCTGAAGCTCTTCTAGCGTCGCGGCTTACAGGCGGAAAAGAACCTGACAAGGAATATAAAAGGGAGAGTTGAACAATGGAAAACATAGTATATTTTAACAAAGACCTCAAAGACCTCGACGAGAAGACAAAAAAAAGGCTGGGCATAAGGGGGCGTCGCGCGGTTGAGTTGGCGATGATGGGTCTGCCGATTGCGCCCGGCTTTATAATAGATTCGGAACTCACCCGAAAGCTTCCACAGGTCAATCTGAAAGAATTTCTGAAGACCCACATAGACCATCTCGAAAAAGAGACCAAGAAGGGATACGGTGACCCGAAGAAACCCCTGCTGTTAAAGGTCGTTCTGAGCTCCGACTTTAACGTTCCGTATTTCCCCTCGATTCACAACATCGGGCTTAACGACAAGACCGTCACCGGTTTCGGTCAGTTCACCGGTCTGGATTTCGCCTACGGTGAATACCGTTTTCTGCTCCGCAGCATGGGCACGAAGATTTACAGCCTGGAGGCCGCGGATTTCGACAAGATGGACGTGAAAGGCGGCAAACAGAAGGCCGAAGATATCAAGAAGGCCGTGGACAATTTCAAGAAGTATCTCGGTGACAAGTTCAGCGAGGACGTGTACGATCAGCTCAGCCTAATCCTGAAAGGGGCGGCGTCCAGGTACTGCGACTCCGAAATCGACGTGGACAACTCGCTGTCGATCATGGTGCAGGCGATGGTGTACGGCAATTTCGGCAACAATTCGTATTCGGGCAATTACTACACACGCAACATCATCACCGGGGAGCCCGTAATCCAGGGAAATTTCCTCCAGAACGCGTTCGACATCGACAAGAGCAAGCCGAAGGAGATTGCCAAAATCGACAAAAAGTACTTCGACAAGTTCTCCGACATCGCCAAGAAGGTGGAGGAGAAATTCAAGGAGATCAGGGAGATCAAGTTCACGATAGAGGAGGGCGATTTCTGGCTGGTTGAACAGCGCGACGTGGACGAGAAGTCGACCCAGGCTCACATCAAAACCCTCCTGGATCTCTGCAAGCGAAAGAGCGTTTCCGAGGAATACGTGGTGACCAACATAAAGCCCGCGCAGCTTAACGAGCTTCTCCACCCGGTCATCGATCCGCGGACCGTCGGCGGCGTCAAAACCATAAAGGGCGGGATCTCCGGGTCGACCGGAGCGGCGATCGGAAGGGTGTTCTTCTCGACGCCAAAACTGCTCGAGGAATACAAGAAGGCGATCATGCACGGCGGCGACACCAATATGATACTGGTTATGCCCGCCAGTTACGCCGAGGACGTAAAGGCGATCGAGGTTGCCAGGGGCGTCATCACATCGGAGGGAGGCTTCTCCTCCCACGCGCCGGTTGTGGCGCGCAGCCTGGGCAAGGTGGCCATGGTCCAGCCTGAAATGAAGATACGGGGAACCTCTTTCACCCTGGCCGGGAAAACGGTCAGCGAAGGGGATTACGTTTCGATCAACGTCCCCTATTACGAGCCCCCGACGATATATCTCGGGAAGGTGGGTCTTATCGAACCGAATGTGAAGGAGAACGGACTTCTTGATTTCCTTAAAATAGTCGAGAACTTCATCGATGATTTCAATGTCCGCGCCAATGCCGACCAGGGCCGCGACGCCAAACTCGCCCGCGAGTTCAACGCCGCGGGGATAGGGCTGTGTCGAACAGAGCATATGTTCTTCAACGAGAAGCGCATCATGAAATTCCGCGAAATGATTCTGGCCGATTCCGAGGAGGAGCGCCGGAAGACGCTCGAGGCGCTCAGGCCGATGCAGCGCTCCGACTTCTACGATCTGTTCAAGACAATGGTCGGCTATCCGGTGACCATCCGCCTGCTCGACGCTCCGCTGCACGAGTTCCTTCCGCGCACCGACGAGAGCATGAAGGAGTTCATCAGGTACATGCAGGGAAGGAAGAAGGGGGCCAGGCCCGCCGAGATAATCGCGCGCTGCGAGGAGCTGTCGGAAATGAACCCGATGCTCGGCCACCGCGGCTGTCGCGTCGCGATAACCTATCCCGAAATTTACGAAATGCAGTGCCGGGCGATTTTCGAGGCCGCATGCATGCTCAGGAAGGAAGGGGTAAAGGTAGAACCGGAAATCATGATTCCGATCGTGATGACCGAGCACGAGCTGAAGTTCATTAAAAACGGCAAGAAGATCGAAGGCAAGGTCGTAAAGGGGATAAGGGACATCAGGGACGAGGTGGTGCAGGAATACGGTGTCCGGGACCTCGAGTACAGCGTCGGGACGATGATAGAACTGCCGGCGGCCGCCCTCGGCGCGGGATCGATCGCCCAGTACGCGGAGTTTTTCAGCTTCGGAACGAACGACCTCACGCAGACCACGTACGGTCTCTCGCGCGACGATATCAACTCCTTCTTCCCGAGCTATTCGCTCTACGACCTCATCCGCAACAATCCCTTCCAGGTGCTCGGCGAGCAGGTAAAGGAGCTCATCGAGGTCGCGGCGCTCCGCGGCAGGCTCACGCGCCCCGATATCAAGATGGGGCTGTGCGGCGAGCACGGCGCGGATCCGGAGAACATCGCGTTCTGCATAAACGTCGGACTTAACTACGTATCGTGCAACCCGTATTCGATTCCGCTGGCGAAACTCGCCGTGGCCCAGTACAATCTGAGCGCGGAAGAATAAAGAAGAGGATACATCTTTCGGATGGAAAGGGAGGGGCCCGGGCCTCTCCCTTTCCGTTTGTTGGGATGGGGGGTCAGAGGAAATCGACCGAGGCAAGTGAGCGGCTGATCCCTTTCCTGTAACGGAACGCCGGATGGCCGAGGATAAGCGCCAGCGATACGCCGTTTTCGGCGGGTATGCCCCATTTTTCCCTGAGCTTCTTTTCGCGGTTGATCGCGTACGAAACCGTACCGATCATGCAGCTGCCGAGGCCGATGGATTCCGCGGCGATCATCGCGTACGTGCAGGCGATGCTTCCGTCAACCGGGTCCGCGTAGGGTGACTGATGGAACAGGAGGACGCAGGGCGCGTGGTAGAAAAGGTAGTCGCTGCCGTGCGAACGCGCCTCGATTATGGCGCGAACTGCGGGTATGATAAATCCCTGCATCGATTCCGCCTCGGCTTTTTTCATAAAGAGACCTGAAATGGCCTTGACGGCGGCGTTGTCGAAAATGAGCCACTTTTTGAATATTCCGCATATATCGCCGGCGAGATCCTGGACGCGTTCGGGGCTCATTACCGCAACCACTCCGACATCCGAGGGCGGAATTCCCATGGGGGCGGTCGAGACGATGGAGAGGATACTCTCGACGGATGACCTCTCCACCGGGGTATTGCTGAATTCACGCACGCTGCGGCGTGACGCGAGCAAAGCATGGAGTGAGTCGATGCTCGCGCGCGTATTTTCGGGGGGCAGGGTATATGTGTATTCCGGGCCGGTACGGCGTCCGGTAACAGTAATGGCGCCGTGCGGGCAGACGAGCATGCACTGGGCGCACCCTATGCATCCAAGACCATTGTCGGGGTGGATCTCCGGCCTGCCGTTTGTTTCGAGGATAGTGAACGATTTACAGGCCCTGGCGCAGAGGCCGCATGAGGTGCAACGATCATAATCGATAGATGGTACGGCCGGGTCGTCGCCGAAGCCGGTTTTTACTGTTTTCCCGGGTCTGTCTTTCATTCTGTACCTCCTCTGATTTGCCTGTATTGGATCAGTCTGGCGCCGGTAAAAGCGGAATTCAACTTTTAAATCGTGTGAAAAAGGGCTCCGTTGTCTGTCATGCAACATGCTCTCCATCTTCGTAATATTATTAGAAAATTGGCTTGATAATCTAAGGTGCCCGTTTATCTTCCTCCAAAAAAAGGAGATGGATCTATGGACAACAAGGATATCGTCATTCTTTCAGGATGCAGAACGCCGATCGGCAGTTTCGGGCAGAGTCTGCGCGACGTCCGCGCGTACCAGCTCGCCTCGCTCGTAATGAAGGAAGCCATGGCAAGGGCCAAGGTAGAGGGCGCGCAGCTCAGCGATGTGATATTCGGGGATTGCATTCAAACCTCGGAAGAGGCGAACACCGCCAGAACGGCGGCCCTGAAAACCGGCATCCCGGTGGAGGTACCGGCCGTAACCATCCAGCGGCAGTGCGCTTCGGGCATGCAGGCGGTGATCTTCGCCAGCCAGCAGATTCAGTGCGGCGATTCGGAGATCGTTCTCGCGGGCGGCGTCGAGTCCATGTCGAACGCGCCGTATATTCTCAAAAAGGCGCGCTGGGGCGCACGGCTTCAGCACGGCGAAATGACGGACGCGATGTGGGAATTGCTGCACTCGGGCAGTGGGCTGCTCGGAGAAGCCTATATCATGGGCCAGACGGCTGAAAACCTCGCCAAGAAATATAACATTTCCCGTGACGAGCAGGACCAGGTCGCCTTCGAAAGCCATTCCAAGGCGCTCGCGGCGATAGATTCCGGAAGGTTCAAGGACGAGATAATCCCGGTTCCGATTCCGGGACGCAAGGGTGAAGTGAAGATGTTCGACACCGACGAGCATCCGCGCCGCGATGTGAACCGCGAGAGCCTGGCGAAACTCAAGCCGGTCTTCGACAAGAACGGGACCGTAACGGCCGGCAACTCCTCGGGACTTAACGACGGGGCCGCGGCGCTCATCGTAACGAGCGCGAAAAAGGCGAACGAGCTCGGCGCGAAACCCATGGCCCGCATAGTCGCTAACGCGCTCGCAGGCGTGGAGCCCCATCTCATGGGTTACGGCCCCGTTCCGGCGGTGCAGAAGCTTTTAAAAAAGACCGGTATGAAGCTGGACGACATCGGCCTGATCGAAGCCAATGAGGCGTTCGCCGCCCAGTACCTTGCGTGCGAAAAGGGGCTCGGACTTGATCGCACGAAGGTTAATGTTAACGGTTCCGGCGTAGGTCTCGGCCATCCGGTCGGGTGTACGGGTGCTCGGCTCATTATAACACTTATGAACGAGATGAAAAAAAGGAATATCAAGTACGGCATCGCCACCCTCTGCGTGGGCGGGGGCATGGGCGCGGCCGTTCTGATCGAGAACATCTGACCGATGTGAAGTGGGAAGGAGACGTTTTCGAGCGTCCCCTTCCCATTTTCTAAAAAAAATTGGACAACCCGCCCGTCCCGTTAGTATATTGCACAGTAACTTTATCTCCAGGAGAGACGATATGGCGGATTCGATTACAAAAGATATGACGTTTGGAGAGCTTATCAAAAAGCATCCAAAGGCCGGACCCATCCTCGCCGGATACGGTCTGCACTGCATAGGGTGTCATATAGCAACCGTTGAGACGCTCGAGCAGGGAGCCAGAGCCCATGGTCTCAATGACTCGGACATAAGCAGAATGCTGTCTGATCTTAACGCCGTGGCCGGGTAAAGCGGGCCGGCAATAACGAAAAAGGCGGGGTTACTCACCCCGCCTTTTTATTTGCCGTGTGGTGAGGGAAGGATTCGAACCTTCGAAGGCTTCGCCGGCAGATTTACAGTCTGCTCCCTTTGGCCGCTCGGGAACCTCACCTGTGTGAGCTGGCGAGAGGAATCGAACCCCCAACAAGCTGATTACAAATCAGCTGCTCTACCGATTGAGCTACGCCAGCAAGCTCAATGAGCTACTCTTCTATTTCATGAACAATGAGTGTCAATACTTTTTTGCGGCCTTAATCGGAAAAAACCCCCGACCATGTGCCTGAAGGCCCCTGGTCAATGTACAGGGTCATTATATTATTGACAGCGTGGCGCCGTAAATGCTTTAATGCCTCCTGGTTGTCCGGTCGAGGGTGTTGTCCCGATTCTGATAAGACCGAGATATCCCTTCTCCATGGTAATTCATATACTCGTTGGTCACGTTTGCCCCCCGCGGCGGGCGATCCTTATGCAGAGGCCTGAATGAACGTGCGATTGCTATCGTTTGCCGGAGTCGTTTTGCTGCTGTATGCCGGTCCGCTACATTCCGAGTCCCGAAAGCTCACTCGGGACGACTGTGTCGCCATCGCCCTTGAAAACCACCCGACGGTGATGGTGCTCGCCCAGGAACAGAAAAAAGCCGCGGCGAACTACCGTCTTTCGAAGGCGCCTGACCGGATCCAGGTAAACGGCGAGGTAAAAACAGCCGAGTATCTGAAGCCTGAATCCTCATCATCGGGTTTCAACGTTCCCGGCAGGGACACCACGATCGGTATATTCGCCGGTGCCTCGGCGGTGTATAACCTGATCGATCCGAACGTTTCGAGGAAACAGCAGGCCGCGAAGCTCGCCATCGACATGGCGAGGATGAACGAAATCAAGGAGCGTTCAGCAATCGTGCTTAACGCCAAGGCCGCCTATTACGCTTATAACATGGCGGTGGAGAACGCGAAATTGAGGGAGAAGCTAAGGGACAAGTACAGGCTCAAGCTCGATACCACCACCATCCTTTTCAGAAACGGACAACGTCCGATCCTTGATGTCACTAAGGCCGACGTCGATCTCGCTTCCGCCACGCTCGAATACGAGAAGGCGAAGAATCAGGAGAGCCTTGCGAGGACCGAGCTTCTGGCCGCCCTTGGCGTTATGGACGAGGAGATCGAAGTGGCGCCGTTCGCGGCTGAAGAGCTTCCCTCGCTGCGCTTCGGCTTTGGCGAGCTGTACAAACTGGCGGAGGGACACCATCCCGAGCTGCGCATCGCGAGGCTCAATCGTGAGGTCCAGCGTATAAATATTGAGGTAGAACGTTCGGCGGGGAGCCTCAGGGTAGACCTCATGGCATCACTCGGTTTCGAGAACAAGAACCTCGCCGGCCTGGGGGAAATGCAGGAAAACGTCAAAGGATCAAACTGGGAGCCGACTTTTCACGCAGGCATTCAGGCAAGGGTCCCGATCTATACCGGAGGCGCGATAACCGCCCGGGTTAATGCCGCCGAGGCCGAGTACAACAAATCCATCTATGGAGAGAAGCAGATCCTTCTCGGGGTTAAGGCCCTTCTGCGAAATTATGTCCAGGGGATGGAGGAAATCAAGAAGCAGATAGAGCTTTCGCGGCTCATGAAGATCAACGCCGAAAAACATCTCACTCTCGCACAGAAGAGCTATGACGCCGGTGTGGGTTCGCAGCTTTCGCTCCAGGATGCCGAGGCCGCGGTTCTTGACGCGGAGCTTTTCTCCGTAAGGGCGCGGTACGAATATCTGACAATTCTTGCCAGGCTGTCGAAGACCGTCGGTATCGAGGAGGACTACCTATGCCAAAAATAGACTATTCCCGCTTCATACCCCGGAAAAAAACGGCTATCGCCGCGGCCGCGGCGATAGCGGTCATACTCCTCTATCTCCTGGTCCGCGGCTGTTCCGGCTCATCCGATGTCGTCTATCGTTACGAGAAGGTGACGAAGGGGGATGTGGTCAAGACGGTTTCGGTAACCGGCACCCTCGACGTGCTGAACTCGTACCGTGTAATCAGTAAAATAAACGGAGTGGTCAACCGGGTGGTAGTCGATTTCAATCAGGCCGTTGTGAAAGGGCAGCTCCTGGCGACGGTCGATTCAACCGAAATCGATCAGGAGATGTCGCGCGTTCTCGCGCAGCTCGAACGCGCCAGGCTCGATCTGGCCGGCGCGAAGGCGGATATCGAGACCAAAAAGGACCTCTACAAGGAAAATCTTATATCGAGGAAGGACCTGGAACAGGCAGAGCTCAATTACAAGAAGATCGCGGCACAGTATCGTCAGTTTCAGGTGGAGTATGAAATCGCTCTGAGGAATAAAAGCTATACCCGCATCGTATCGCCGGCTACGGGGACGATCATCTCGATGGATATCAAGCCGATGGACGTGGTTTCCGTGAACAAGCCCCTATTCGTCATCGTCGAGGACCTGCGCAAGATGTACCTGACAATAAACGTTGACGAATCTGACATCGGGAAAATCGTCAGAGGGCAGCGCGTCACGTTCACCGTCAGCGCCTTTCCGGGGAGCGTATTCGACGGGAAAATAGACCAGGTGCGCCTCAATCCGATAACGCAGCAGGGCATCGTGGTCTATCAGGCTATCGTTATATGCGATAACTCTGAAATGAAGCTGAAGCCCGGAATGACCGCTACGGCCACGGTAGTGGTCGGAAAGAGAGACGGCGTAATGCGGGTGCACAACGAGGCGTTCATCGTCTCCCCCGTCGAGGTGAAGGGCGATTTCAACCGGCAGTACGTCTGGCGGAAGAAGGGCGGCGTGGGAGACGACATCCCTGTTAAAAAAGTGGGTGTGAAAACAGGCCTCGTTGGCGACGTTTTCACCGAGGTCTCATCCGATAAGCTGAAGCTGGGCGATGAGATACTCGTGCGCATCGAGAAGAAATTCAAGCTGTAACTATCGCCAGATAACGATGAAAAATGTAATCGAGGTCAGGAAGCTCGTTAAAACCTATTACCTGAGTGACGAGGTGAGCGTCCAGGCGATCCGCGGCATAAGTCTCTCCGTGCAGAAGGGCGAATTCCTGGCGATTATGGGAGCGTCGGGTTCCGGAAAATCGACATTCATGAACATCCTCGGGTTTCTGGACTCGCTCACTTCCGGGAGCTATCTTCTCGACGGGGTAGAGCAGGCCACACTGGATGATGACCGCAAGGCCGAAATACGAAATACCAAGATAGGATTCGTCTTCCAGGGGTTCAACCTTCTTTCCAGAACATCGGCGCTCGAGAACGTCGAACTGCCCATGATATATCGCGGTGGCGCACGTCCCCAGGAAGTGCGGGAGAAGGCGCGAGAACTGCTGGCGATGGTGGGTCTCTCAGGCCGCGAAGACCATCACCCAAACAGGCTTTCGGGGGGGGAGCAACAGCGTGTCGCGATCGCGCGTTCCCTGATAAACGATCCGGCGATTATCCTGGCGGACGAGCCGACAGGGAACCTGGACACGCGTAACACGGCGGAAATAATGGGAATATTCACCCGGCTCAACAGGGACCTCGGCATAACGGTCATCCTTGTCACGCACGAGCCGGAGGTCGCCGATTATACCCGACGTAAAATCGTTTTCAGAGACGGGCTTATACTACAGGACGTTAAGCTCGGAAAATCGTCGCGCCGTGGCGGGAAAAAAGAATGAATATCCGCAACCTCTTTATCACCGCCTTCCGTTCGCTGAGCAAGAACAAGATGCGCTCCGCGCTGACCAGCCTTGGAATAATCATCGGCGTGGCGTCGGTTATCATGATGGTGGGGATCGGCAACAGTGCGCGCGTGGCGGTGCGGGACAAGGTCTACACTTACGGCGCGAACGCGATGTCCATCAATTCCGAACGTCCTTTTAACGAAAAGGACCTGGAGCGTCTGCGAAGAACCACATCATATATCAGATACATCACTCCCATGATCGGACGGAGGGTGGTTAACGTCAAATTCGAGAACCGCTTTCTCGAGAGCAGGATACGGGGGGTCAACAACGATTTTTTCCGTATTCAGGAGTGGCCCGTCACCTACGGCAGGTATTTTACCGAGCTCGAAATACTTTCATACGAGAAGGTCGTCATTCTGGGCGACAGCGCCAGGCTGACGCTTTTCGGCAACGCGAATCCGGTCGGCCGCGTCATCCTGGTCAACAACGTGCCGTTCCAGGTAATCGGTTCGCTCTCCGAGCTCGGGCAGGCGTTTTCGGGACGCGATCAGGACAACGTCATTATCATACCCTATACGACGGCGGGGCTCAAGATCGAGGGGAGGCGGGATTTCAACGAGATCTACGCCTCCACCTATTCGGAAGACCTCGTGGAAAAGACGGCAGGCGAAATCCGACGCTCGCTGAGGATAGAGCGCTCGATCCCGCCGGGACAGCCGGACGATTTTACGGTCAAAACCAGCCGGGAAAAGCTCGAGATGGCGGAATACATCTCTAAAACCCTGGCCATACTGCTCGCGGGAATCGCGTCCATCTCCCTCATCGTCGGCGGCATCGGCATCATGAACATCATGCTTGTGTCGGTGAGCGAGCGCACGCGCGAAATCGGGATCAGGATGGCTATCGGCGCGCGAAAGAGGGACATTCTCCTGCAATTTCTCATCGAGGCGGTCACCCTGAGCGCGGCCGGGGGTATCGTCGGTATCACACTCGGGCTAGTCATATACCTCATCATCACCATCGCCGTCGGATGGCCCTTCCTGTTCTCGGTTTTTTCGATCGCGATTTCCTTCATTTTTTCAGGCGCTGTCGGGGTTTTCTTCGGGTATTACCCCGCGCGGAAGGCTTCCGGTCTCAAACCGATCGACGCCCTGCGGTACGAATAATCCCGGCTCCACCCGCTCCCGTTCCGAGAAATTAATTTTTTCCCTGTTAAGACATAATCTCTCCCTAACCGATAAATAGACCATAGATGCGCAGCCCGGCGGATCCGGCGGCCGAGTGGAGACATAAAACAGAAAACGGCGCGCACGCCCCGTTTCCGGCGGGGTGACGGATCGGCAAGACCAAGGAGAAAAGCGTTGAAAGAGATCCAGGCCATAAAAAAATTCAAGAGGTTCCTGCAGACCGAACGGGGGCTTTCACCGAACTCCATCTACTCCTATACATACGATCTGAAGAAATTCAGCGATTTCCTGTCACGCAGCAACAAGGACATTTTCAGCGCCACTCATGATGACGTTCAACAATTCCTGAAATTCGAGAAAAACAAGAAGCACAACTCTTCGCGGACCCTCGCGCGATCGCTTGCCGCCATCAGGCAGTTCTATAATTTCATTTCGCTCAACGTTGAACGCATAGAGAACCCGGCCAGCCGCATCGGCACGCCGCAGGTCGAGAAGACCCTTCCCGATTTTCTGACCGTGCGCGAGATAGAGATTCTCTTCCGCTCGATCTCCGAAAGCGATCCGTTCGAGCTGCGCGACAAGGCGATCTTCGAGCTACTGTATTCGTGCGGACTGCGGATCACCGAGGCGGTGGAGCTGCGGGTGAGCGACCTCGACTTCGAAAATCGTTATATAACGATCACAGGAAAAGGCGGCAAGGAACGGATGGTCCCCGTGAGTGACGAGGCCGTCAGGCTGATCCGGAAGTACCTCAAGCACTCGCGGGGAGAGATTCTCGGAGACAGGTTGAGCGATTTCGCCTTTATCAGTAAAAAAGGCTCAAAGCTCAACAGAAAATCGGTCTGGCGGTTGTTGAAAGGGTATGTCGACCGTACGCAGATCAAAAAGAACATCACCCCCCACACCCTGCGCCACTCATTCGCCACACACCTGCTGGAGAATGGCGCCGACCTTCGCTCGGTGCAGGAGCTGCTGGGGCATATGGATATTTCGACGACGCAGGTGTACACCCACCTCGCCAGGAAGGAGCTGCAGAAAATCCATCGTCGTTTCCATCCGAAGGGATAAACACTTGCCGTGTAATTTGATCAGAGGACGCCGTCCACGACTGAACGGCCGCGCGGCCGCGTCCGCCGCGCTTCTTGTTGCCGTACTCGGGTTTATTGCCGGTTGCGCGCCGTCGCGCGAGTTCCTGCTGAAACGAAGCACGGAGCTTGGCGAGGACAAGAATTATGTCCGCGTCCTCCTGCTTGAAACCACGGAGAGGGTTTCACTCTCCTCGTCGTCGAGAATCAAAATCAGCGCCCTCGCGGATAGAAAGGTTCATCATGATGGGAAGGGAGGCAAGATTTATTTCTACCCGGAGAAGGTAAGACAGCCCGTTATCGTCGAATCGTGGAATTCCCCTCTTTTCGTAAACGGAGTTCCGTACAGGGGGGCGATCGAGCTCCATTCGAGGATGGGCAGGCTCCTCGTCGTCAATGTGGTGACGATGGACGAGTACCTCTCCGGTGTTGTCCCGTGCGAGATCTCGAGCGGATGGAACGTTGAGGCCCTGCGGGCCCAGGCGGTGGCGGCGCGCAGTTACGCCTATTACCATATTATGAACGGGACGGACCCGCTGTACGATCTCAACGCTACCAATCGTTCACAGGTATACCGCGGCGCCGGCGTGGAAACCGAGCGTACCAACAGGGCGGTCAGGGACACCAGCGGACAGGTGGTCGCCCATAACAACAGGCCCATTCTTGCATTCTTCCATTCCACCTGCGGAGGGGGGACCGTCGACAACGACAAGGTATGGTCCGGTCAGGCGCTTGAGTATCTTCGTGGGGTCCGTTGCGAATACTGTTCGGCTTCTCCTCATTATTCGTGGGAGGATAAGCTCACGCTGTATGAAATACGGCACCACCTCGGGAAGAAGTACGTTGGGGTCGGGCCGATAACCGGCATCTCGTTTAAAAAGGACGGCGGGCGCGTCAACCACGTTACGATCGAACATAAAAACGGCATCGTACGGCTTTCCGGGAACGATTTTCGTCTGTTCTTTCCCGAGAAGAAAATTAAGAGCCTCTCTTTCGACGCGATCAAGACGCAGGACGGCCTGCTTCTTAAAGGCAGGGGCTGGGGGCACGGTGTGGGGCTGTGCCAGTGGGGCGCGAACGGCATGGCCGAGCGCAAGGCGTCGTACGACCAGATACTCAGACATTACTATCGCGGCACCAGACTGATGGTGATCACCGGTAAACCGCGCGGT
>JAGODA010000375.1 GCA_017998475.1 Spirochaetota bacterium
GCGCTGCTCCGCGGTTCCGCGCACCTCGGGGTCGATCCAGATGGCCTTAAGACCGAACACGGGCTCTGTGAACTCGGCCCCCTCGATCTTCTCGACCACCTCGCCGGAATCCATCGCCATGAGCCTTCCCACCTGGAGCACGCCGGCGCCCACCTCCACGCCCTTGATGAGGATGGAATAGGAATTCGATTCGAGCTCCATATTGTCGCGGATACGGATCGGAGGAACGATGAGCCCCATTTCGAGGGCGCTTCGCCGCCGGATGTTGGTGATCCGATCGAGCAATGTTCCCCCCTGCTCCGGGTCCACCAGCGGTATCAGGCTGTAGCCGATTTCGACCTCCAGAGGGTCGACCTGGATCAGCGAGATCACCGATTCCGGCTTGTGTTCCTTGAGCGCCGCCTGCTTCTCCTCCACGCGCGCCTTTTCGGAGCGTTCCTCGCGTGTCTGGTTGAGTACATACCCGAGCGCGCCGAGGCCGGCGGCGAGCATAAGGACCGACAGCTTCGGAAAGCCGGGGATAAGGGCCGAGAGTCCGAGCGCCCCCGCGGTGATCATGAGCGCGCGCGGCTGCTGGCCGAGCTGGTTTGCCAGGTCGTCGCCCAGGTTCTCGTCGGAGACGGCGCGCGTAACGATGATACCGGTGGCGGTCGTGATGAGGAGCGAGGGGATCTGCGCCACAAGACCGTCGCCGATGGAGAGCAGGGTGTAGGTGCGCAGCGCGACCTCGAAGGGCTCGCCGCGCATCACCATGCCGATGATGAATCCGCCGATGATGTTGATGATGATGATGACGATGCCGACCTTCACGTCGCCCTGTACGAATTTCGAGGCTCCGTCCATCGCCCCGTAGAAATCGGCCTCCTTGCGGATCTCGCCGCGCCGCTTGCGGGCCTCCTCCTCGGTGATGACGCCGTTCGACAGGTCGGAATCGATACTCATCTGCTTGCCCGGCATCGCGTCGAGGGTGAACCTGGCGGCCACTTCGGCGGTCCGCGTCGCGCCCTTGGTGATGACGATGAACTGAACGGCCGTAAGGATGATGAAGATGAGCACACCGACCACGTAATTGCCCCCGACGACGAACTCGCCGAAGGTGCGGATAATCTTGCCCTCGAAACCCGCGCCCTGCAGCAGAATGAGACGGGTGGACGAAACGTTGAGCGCCAGCCGGAAGACCGTCGTGACGAGCAACAGCGAAGGAAACACGGAAAAATCGAACGAGCGCGGCACGAACATCACCACCAGCAGGGTGAGGATTCCGAGCATGATACTTATCGAGAGCAGAAAGTCCAGCAGAAAGGTGGGGATGGGAATGATGAGCATGGCGACGACGGCGATGACCCCTATCCCCATGAGGATATCGGTCTTCTGCATCCAGCCCAGGTTGTCGCCCAGAAGCGATCCTCGCGTTTCCTCCGCCATCTACTCCACCTCGTCCGCTTAAATAGCCTGCCGGATACCGCGTTTGCGGTACAGTTCGGCATACACCAGGGTCACCGCGTAAAACAGGTCCTCCGGGATGACGTCCCCCACGTCGAGTCGCCGGTAAAGCTCCTGCGCCAGGGGACGGTTTTCCACAAGCATTACGTCGTTGTCGCGCGCGATCTGACGGATGCGAAGCGCCATGCTGTCCACCCCCTTCGCGACCACCGTCGGCGCGTCCATGATGTTGTTGTCGTACTTCAGGGCAACCGCGAAGTGAGTCGGGTTGGTAACGACAACGTCGGCCTTGGGGACCTCGCGGATCATGTTCTTCATCACGATCTCGCGCTGCATCTCGCGCAGTCGCGCGCGTATATACGGGTCACCCACCGTCTCCTTCATCTCCTCCTTGAGCTCCTGCTTCGTCATCCTGAGGGAGTCGATGAATTCCCGTTTCTGAAAGATGTAGTCGGGGATAGAGAGGATCAGAATGATCGCCGCCGACCACAGAATGATCTTGAGCGCCATGATGCCGGTAATCCTGAGGGCCATGGCTATCGACACGTCGGGTGTCTTGAGTATCTCATCGTAATCGCTTGCTATTATGAGATACGCGACGAATCCTATGACTATCACCTTGAACAGCGACTTGAACAGGTTCATCGCGATCTGCTTCGAGAAAAACACCTTGCGCATAATGGTGGCCGGGTCGAACTTGATCTTGGACGGGTCGAACTTAAGCGGATGCGTCGACACCTGGAAACCGACCTGCACGACGTCGCCCAGAAACGCGGCGACGCTCACGCCGACGAAAAGCGGCAGGAGTATCTTCGCCGATTCTATCGACACGCGGTACAGTTCGAGCAGGGCGCTCCGCTCGGTGAGCGAGAAGCGGGAAAACGACGACATGTAGTACTTGGTCATCGCCGCGATCGAATCGTATATCCAGGAGGCGAAAAAGAAGATAATCAGGAAACCGAATATGACCACGACCGCCTGCGGCAGTTCCTGGGTCTTCGCCACCTGTCCCTTTTCGCGCGCCTCGCGGAGCTTTTTCTCGGTCGGATCCTCCGTGCGGCCCTCGTCCTCCGCGGCAAAGCGCTGCAGGTCGAACCGGAACCCCGCGATACACGGGCCCCGTTCGATAGCGTACAGAACGCCGATGTTCAGTTCATCCGTCATCAAATCGAGTTTTCCTATCACGGCCGAGAATCTCTACGGGCGCACGCTCCGCCGCTCACGCGGGCCAGTACACGAGCACCTTGTATATATACCGGAACGTCCGGTCCAGCGACACCGACATCACCCTCACCACGAGCGGCGTGATGGCGAGCATCACCCCGAACGCCACCATGATCTTCAGCGGAAAGCCCAGCATCATGATGTTCATCTGGGGTGCGGCCTTGGACAGCACCCCCATGCTTATCGAAACCAGAAAGATCGTCGCCACCACCGGTATCGATATCTTGAGCGCCACGACGAACATGCCGCTGAACACGTACGCAACATGCTTCATCAGCGGTCCGGTGGCCTCTTTTCCGAGCGACAGAAGCGGCGCCAGCTCAAACGATTTATAGATCGCCCGTATGAGGAAATGGTGCCCGCCGATCGACAGGAACACGAGCATGCCGATCAGGTTCTTGAGCTGCCCGACAAGCGGTATCGACACCTGCGCCAGAGGATCGAAAACCTCGTTGATGCCGAAGCCTATCTGCACCGCGAAAAACTCCCCGGAAAGCTGGAAGGCCGCCACGATCACCGAGACGAGAAAGCCGATGTAGATGCCTATCCCGACCTCCTTCAGCA
>JAGODA010000376.1 GCA_017998475.1 Spirochaetota bacterium
GGTCTCGGACTCCGGCGCGCCGACCGCCATACCGTCCGGCATGCCTATTCCGTTATCCGATATCTCGAGCCGTATCGACCCGTCCTCCTCCCCCGCAAGGCGGAGGAGGATCTCCGCGCCGCCCGATCACGGCGGCGGGAAGGCGTACTTGAGCGAGTTTGAAAGTATCTCGTTGACAATGAGCGAGCAGGGAATGGCGAGGTCGATTGGAATGCTTATCCGCTCCACCTCGAGCCTGCACGCGACGGGGCTCGAGGGCGACGAGTAAATGGAGCAGAGCTCCGACGTGAGGGTTTCCAGGTAGGCGGAAAAATCGATGCGCGCGAAATCGCCGGACTGGTAGAGCTTCTCGTGTATGAGCGCCATCGCGCGGATGCGGTTGCGCGAGTCGTTGAAATGCCGCAGGAGCTCCTCGCTTTTTATGTTCTTCGAGTGCAGGTTGAGCAGGCTTATGATCACCTGGAAGTTGTTTTTTACCCGGTGATGTATCTCTTTCAGCAGAATCTCCTTTTCGCGCAGCGAGGCCGCCACCTGCTCCTGGTGACGGATGCGTACGATGACGTTGCCAAGCATGGAGGCCATCGATTCCAGGGCGTCGCGCGAGCTCTGCGGAATGCGCGGCGCGCTCTTCGACGCCACGTTTATGCAGGCGATGCTTCGCCCCATGTGCCGGATCGGCACCACGGCAAGAGAGCGGAATCCCTCGCCCGAGGCAGGCCCCTCGCGCACAAGTCCGAGCTCGTTGACTGAAATCTGATTGTCCTCCAGATAAACGGGGCGCCCTTCCATTATGACGCGCGCGTTGGGGGAATCCATGCCGTAGCGCGCGGCGGCCTCGATGAACCCGGAGCTGAGTCCCGCCGAACAGGCGAGCTCCACGAACCCGGCCTCCTCGTCGACGAGATAGATGCCCCCGCCGTCCATCCCTTCCATTCCAAGAGCCGCTTCCAGCATCAGGTCGAGGGCGGCGCCGAGCTCCGCGGTGCTTCCCAGCGCCATCCCGAGGTCGCGCTGTATTTTAAGGAGTCCCTCGCTTTCCCTGAGGGCCCCGACAGCCGCCCGGATCTGCTCCGACTTTTCATTGAAGCTCTGGTACAGCGCCGCGATCTCCTCGTACTGCAGAAATCCCGGCGGAACCTCCGGAGACGGCGCGTCGGGCTCCCATCGCCGGATGAGGGCGCTGAACCTGCCGAAGGGCCGCATGATGAGCACCGTCTGGCCGACGATTTTGCCCAGAATGATGAGAGCGAACAGTATTATGAACAGGCGCGCGTAGCGCTCGACGCCGTCCAGAAGGGCGTACACCGTCGAGGCGGGCGTGAGGATGGCGATGTCCTTGTCGAGGCCGGCGCTGCGCTTGCGCATGTACAGATAATCGACGCCGCCGAGCTTCATTTCGGTGACGTTATCCCCGGGGAGTATGTGCAGGTGCAGGGGGTCCCCCGAACTCGAGAGGATGTAGCCGTCTCCGGTGGCGATGATGATGATGCTGCCGCTGTATTCGGCGATGCGCAGAAGCGCCTCCCCGAGCGGACCCGTCCCTATACGGCCGACCAGGTAACCGCCGCTCGAACGCGCCCCCACGTACACGCTCAGGCGCTCGTCCTCCGACGAGCGGAACATCGCCGAAACGACCGCCCCCTCTCTGTTGATTTCCGCGAGCATTCCCGCCACCATGCTCCGCCCGATGTCGTAGCCCGGAAAGATCGGGCTTGCCGGCTCCTTTTTGAGGACGCGCGTGATGACGAAGTTCGCATCGCAGTAATACAGGTCGGTGAAGCTCGTAAGCAGCGCCGACGCGGCCTCCCTGCCCGGCAGGCCGACGTATACGGCGAACAGCTCCCGGTTTCTCTGTATGTAGCTTTGAATGGTCGTCTCTACCTTGTCGACCTCGACCGACTGGCTTTTCAGATAGGACGCCTTTATCTGCCGCCCCATGAGCGAGAACAGGACCACCACGAAGAGCATCGCGAGGAACAGGGTAACGCCTTCGAGCACGGCGAATATGGTGCGTATGGAGCGTATCGGTTTAGAATTCATTTTCGAGATCGGTTATAAAGTACAATGGCTTCGTGACGTCACCGAACGCGTCGAACTCGACCGGCCCGAACCGCGTTTCGAACTTCCTCTTTTTAAGCAGATATGTTTTTATCTCAGCGGGCTTTCTGTAACCCGCGGCTGTCGCGGAGGAGAGAATTTCGAGGGCCGCGTAAACGTTCAGGCTTATAAAGGTGGGGGCGTAGCCGAAGCGCTTTTTAAACGCGGCGATGTATTCGTCGATCGCGGGCGATTCCCCGCGGGGCGGATAGTGCGACGGCACGACCGACTTCCGCACCGCGCCGCCCAGCGTGCGCAGGAGCTCGGGAGACTTCACCCAGGGCGTGAACACGATCCGCGCGGCCGGATTGATCCGCGCGGCCATCTGGGCAATGGTTCCCGCCACGACCTTGTACCCGCCCACGAGCATGTAAACCGTGTCGAAGGGCCGCGCGCGGATAGACGCCTCGAGAGAGGCCATGTCGAGGGCCTTTACCGACACGTCGATTATCCGCACCGAGGGCTTGCGAAGGTGTTTCGTGAAATACCTGAGCGCCGGAGTTGTGTACGAGTGGTTGTCGGTGTCGCGGATGATAAGAAGCCCGGCCCCCGGAAGGTCGTTGATATAGCCGGCGATGCTCTTCTGCTCGCTCGCGACGTCCTGTATGGTGCGGAAGATCCAGTCGTCGTGCCCCGAGAGCGCGTCCGTGGCCGCGCCGGTGACCATTGTGAGCACCCCGTCCCTGTTAATGGAGTCCCGCAGCGCCAGGGCACAGGTGGAAACATGGCTGGTTATGAGGATATCCAGGCCCTGTGAACGCATTTCGGAATAGGCCTCCAGCGCCCTGTCGGGCTCCCAGTTGTCGTTGAACGGCACGATCTCGATCGAACGTACGCCGCGCTCTTCCAGGAAAAGCCTGGTGGCGTTGACCTCGCTGGAACCCACGGTCGAGCCGGACTGAAGGCGGGTCATAATGGCGATACGGGCGCGCGACCCGCGCGAACAGCCGGCCGGCGCCAGGCCGCCCGCGAGGAACAGCAGCATGAGTACCGCGATATATCGTTTGCCGGTCATGGTAATTCTCGGGAGCTTTCATGAGTATGCGGCCGCACAACGCTAAATGCAAATATTATTTTCCGGACACCCGCGGGCCAAAACAGACCGGGAACTCCGCTACGCCGGGG
>JAGODA010000377.1 GCA_017998475.1 Spirochaetota bacterium
TCGGTGCACATGATCACGCCGTCGAGCACCAGCATCCTGCCGAACGGCTTTGTATCGTAGATCTCGATGCGCTGAAACCGCGAGTCGAATCTCTCGACCAGATCGTTTATCTTGATTTTAAACGTGCGTCCGTTCGCGATTTCCAGTATTTCCTCAAACCATAACTGGGATTCAATCGACATTGGAGTCCTCCATGCTCAAGTATTGGTGCGGCGGAAATGGACGGCGGAGGCGCGCGCCTCCGCCGCTTTTGTGGTCGTCGATCCCTACTTGCGCAGGGCGATGTTGATGGTGTAGTCGCTTCCCTTGAAATAGCTGAGGGAAAAATGAGCGACCACCTCGGGGTCGTAATACTTGCAGCTGAAGACGTCGATGTACGACGTGTTCGTAAGGTTGGCGAAATGCCCCGAGATGAGCGACGTCTCGATGAGCTGGGTCATCGAATAACCGGCGACCCTTTCGTCCTCCCCGAAATTTACCACCTGCGTCTCTCCGAAGCGCTTCATCCCGATAAGATCGCAAAGCTGGATGACGTACTGGCGTATCATCTCGGCGTCGCGGATGATGTCCGGATCGCAGTTATGTATATCCACGCTCGAGTAGAGGCCCCAGGCCCCCATTTCCTCGAAGTTCTCGATCGTGGGAATCGTCTCGAGTATCTTTCTGCTATTCAACGTAGCCTGCATTTTCAACCTCCCTGAACGCCGAAATCCCCCTCACCCTGTCGGTGTCGGCGAGAATGCCCCGCTGAAACTGGAATATCGAGCACCTCTCAGCTTCCAGCTCAGTCTTGATGTAATCCAGCGCTTTCTGGTATTCGAGGTCTCCGCAGGTAAACACGTCGACCGCCGCATATCCGTACTCGGGCCATGTGTGAATGGTGAAATGGGACTCAGCGATCACGATAACACCGCTGATTCCATAGGGTGAAAACTTGTGAAAGAAGGGTTTAATGATCGTGGCACTAGAGAGTTCGGCAGCGGCCATCATTACCTCCTCAACCTTTTTGACATCGTTCAGGTGCAACTCGTTACAGTCGAAGAGTTCCGCTATTAGATGCGTACCCAAACCCTCCATGGCAACTACCTCTTTGTTACCGAATATCTTCTACACTTATGTGAGTGTATGCAATTTTAATAAACTACTTAAAATTGAAGATTTGCCCTGGGGATTTCAGATCCCACTCAGCTACGCAGAACAGACAGAACAGAGGTCTCCCCCCGTGATCCGTCAATTCATTCTGATTGTTGATTCAATCTTCATAGTTTGGCGGAATATCCGCCCGGATGAAATATCACCCCCCCCTTCGTCAGGAATGCAACCATACAAATGAACACGCCGTATATTTCAACAATAATTAGATATATAGCAAGAAAATTTTGCCCGGGTCATAAAAAATCGCCGAAAAACCTCATTTTTTTCGAGGCGACATAATGATTCCGCCCCACTCGGACCGCTTAGCGCGCAATTTCTCCCGTGTTCGCTTCGCGGCCCGCGCGCACAAGACGCACCCGCGCGATCGTTCCCTCGCGCGCTCCGTCCGTCGCCTCTTCAGAAAGCCGGATTCTAATATAATTATCGCTTGTCGCCATGTGTCCGGCGCCGTCCATTGTACGCTCTATCACGCAGGGAAGCGTGGCGCCCTCGAAGCGCCGGCGGTATTCCAGGCCCGTCTCGAGCACCCGCCGGCGGAGCCGTTCCCCCCGCGCCGTAATCACGCGCCCGGTGCAGGGCGTTCCCGACGCCGCCGGGGTGCCGGTGCGCGGAGAAAAACTGAACTGATGCACGTAGGCGAAGCCGGCGCGGCCGACCATGTCCAGCGTCGCCGCGAAATCGTCATCGCTTTCCCCGGGGAACCCGACGATGATGTCGGCGCCGATAGCGATGTCGCGGTCGCGCGCGCGTATGCGCTCGACGATTTCCAAATAGCGGCCGGCCGTGTAGGGGCGGTTCATGGCGGCGAGCACCGCGTCCGAAGCGGACTGGAGTGGCAGATGGATGTGCCGGCACACCTTCGGAGAGCCGAGAAGTTCGATCAGCCGGTCGGTGACGTGTGTGGGCTCGATGGACGTGACGCGCACGCGGAATTCTCCGTCGATCGCCGCGATCTCCTCCACGAGCGCGGCGAGATCCATGCCGCCGGCGGCATAGCGTCCGATGGTGATGCCCGTAAGCACCAGCTCGGGACATCCCGCGGCGACCAGTCGCCGCGCGTGGTCCAGCACCTCATTGAGAGGCCTGCTTCGCGGCGCGCCGCGTACAGAGGGAACTATGCAGTAGGAACAGGCCCCGTCGCAGCCGTCCTGAACGCGCAGGTAGGCGCGCGTCCGGTAGAGCGGCGCGACCCTCGATTCATCGAATCCGTCCTCTCCGTCCCAGCCGGACGCGTACTCCATGTACGCCGCGTCCGCCTCGTCATCCGCGCCGGCACCCTCCCGCCGCGACTCGGCGAAATCCACGTACGAACCGATCTTCCGCACGATCGCGCGCTTGTCGTCGTTGCCGAACACCGCCAGCACCTCGTCCATCAGCGCCGCCTCCCTGCGGTCGCGCTCCACCATGCATCCGGTCACCACCGCCTTGCCGAGCCGCGAGAGGCGCGCGCCCTGACGAATGTAGTTCCGGCACTTCTTGTCGCTGCGGTCCGTCACGGTGCAGGTGTTGATGATGACCACGTCCACCGTCTCGCCGAACGGCCGGGCCTCCCAGCCGCAGTCGGCGAACTGCCGCGCGATGAGGGCGGACTCGTACTGGTTGAGCTTGCAGCCGAGCGTTTTAATGGAAAAGGTTCTTTTCATCGGTGCTATTCCCGTTCGGCAACGCATTCGCGAAGCTCGCCGATCGGTACCATGGTGATACGTATAGGATATCCCGAGTATAGCAAAAAAGCCCCGTGCGGGCAAAAAATCGAAGGATGAGACGGTTATCTTCCTTATAGTTTTTTCGAGAAAACGGAGACAACCGTTCTTTAGATTGGCTCGTTCCGGGACAGCGGAGACAACTCAGCCCGATTTTTCACCCCGATGCCCGGAATATGCCGCAAACGGTCAGAACCGCTCTACAATACGGCGCCGACCGGCCCCTAAAAAGATAATTGACGTACAAAATTGGACTGATGTATAGTACACGCGGAGTGGATACGGGTCCGGTTTTCGTTCGATCCCCGTCCTACAACAATCGGAGCCCGGAATTCCCGTAATGAATTTTTTCC
>JAGODA010000378.1 GCA_017998475.1 Spirochaetota bacterium
TGGTTGACGTACTTCCGCACGTTGGCCATGTACGATTCGAGGTGGTGAATGGGGTACACGAGCCTGCCGACCTCGTAGGCGTCCTTGCGGGGATAGTCGCCGCGGTAGAAGATGTTCTCGATCTTATTTTCCTCCGCAACGGAAATCGGGAAGCCGAGCCTGTTGAATATCTTGATCTGCACGAACTGGAGCCCGGTCATGGGCGATATCTGAACGTAGATTCCCATGTCCGCGCTTATAAAGCGGGTCGAATAACGGTTGATCGGTATCGATTCTATTTCCATGTCGTACACCTGCACCCCCATCGAGAGAAGGCCGGCGGTGAGCGCGCGTTTGATAAGGCGCGCGGCGGCGGTAGTATCGCGACTTATTACGACAATCGTGTTTTTTCCCAGGAAGGCCCCAAGCGCGGAGCCGAGCTTGGCCCCGAATTCCGGCGTTATCCTGGTGTTGAACGAGCCAAGTATTCCTTCCGTACCGAAGAGAACCTTTTTTTCGGTCCGCCCCCAGATGAGATCCGTGGTGAGGCGGGTTCCCTGTTCGATTATTTTTTCCGGCCACACCCGTATGCCGGGAGGTATCTCGGATCCGCTGCCCACCTCGCAGTCGTCGCTCACCACCGCGCCCTCGTATATGGCCACGCCGCTCTCGATGACGCAGCGCTTTCCTATAACGGCGCCCCGCAGCTCGCTCTTCGAGCCGACGATGGTGTTGTGAAGAATGATGCTGCGTCGCACCGAGGCCCCTTCGTCTATCACGCAGCTGTCGCCGATAACGCTGAACTCGGAGATTTCCGCGCCCGGCTTGATCCGAACGAAATTGCCGAGCACCACCGGGCCGTGAATGACCGCTTCCGGCGAGATCTCGACGTTTCTGCCGACCCAGATGTTCTCGCCTATCTTCTTTCCGGGAAATTCGATGTTCACCAGGCCGTCGAGGATCGCCCGGTGGACGTCACGATAGGAGCCGAGCGTTCCAACGTCGCACCAGTACCCGTCGGCCACGTAACCGTACAGAGGGATGTCCCTCTCCTGAAGGATGGGGAAAAGGTCCATGGAAAAATCATATTTTGTGTCGTCGGGAATGAAGCGGTTGAGTATATGCGGTTCGATAATGTACATGCCCGTATTCACGGTATCGCTGAACACTTCGCTCCAGGCCGGCTTTTCAAGAAACTTGTCGATTTTCCCGTCTTCCTTCGTAATAACGATACCGTATTCGGTCGGCTCGTTCACCCGCGTGAGCACGATCGTGAAGGGCGATTGTTTATCGCGGTGGAAGGCCAGTATCTTCTGAATGTCGAAATCAATTATTCCGTCTCCGCTGAGCACGACTACGGTGTCGCGCGCGTTGCCGGCGGCGAGTTTGACTCCACCCGCGGTGCCCAGAGGGGACTCTTCAATGGAATAGGTGATGCTGACGTCCCATTCCGAGCCGTCACCGAAGTAGTTCTGGACGTTTTCCGGCCGGTAGAAAAGGCTAATAACGATGTCGGTTATGCCCTGTTTTCTGAGCAGATTGACCGCGTGCTCGATGACGGGCTTGTTGATGATGGGTATCATCGGTTTGGGGCGGTTGCTGGTGAGAGGTCTCAGGCGGGTGCCTTCCCCTCCGGCCATTATGATCGCTTTCATGTGGTCACCGTCCTTCAGGTCTTCTGACGCTCGCGACGCATGGGATTAACCGGGATTTCCGAAGAACCCTCCACCGCGTGAGCTCGCGTATCAGAATAACAATTTCCGTGCTTGCCCTCGGGCGGAATTGCCGCGTGATCGTGGGTGTCGGGGATCTGGCGCGAGTCCGTAAGGAATGGTACCAGATGAAAATGGCTTGTCAATTAAAAAGTCGTACTGTATGTATATGCAGGCGCTGATATGGAGGTGAGGCGTTGGGCTACTACAGAATGACGTTATGCGCAGTAATAATGACGGCCGGCTGCCTGATGTCGCCGGCTTCATCGTCCGGAAATCCCACCATCGAGCTTCTGCGCTCGGGGTCATACGAACAGCGTCTTGAGGCCATGATGAAGGCCGGATTTTCGGGGAACAAGGCGGCCTTCTATTATCTGGTGGAAAACCTTCTTGGAGAAAAGGAGAGCGCTCTCTCGGAAAGACGGCGGATCAGGATTCGGGCGGTGGCGGCCGAATCGCTCGGAAGGCTGCGCGACGAACGCGCTATTCCTCATCTCATTGCGCGCTACGGTCGGGAGGAGAGTCCCGAGGTTCGTCGTTCGATCCTGTTCGCGGTAAGTTTTTATCGTTCCAAGGAGGCCGATGGTGTCATTCGTGACGGCCTTGCGTCCGGGGACGAGAGTGTTCGTTTCGAGGCGATAAGGACCGCCGCGCTCTCGGGCAGCATGGCCCACGCGCCCGCGCTGCGGGAAATAGCGATGAAGGCCGGAACGGAGCGGATACGGCTCGCCGCGGAGTACGCCCTCGCGATGCTGAACGACGAGGCGGACAGAAATGTCGCGCTTCTTGAAGAAGGGCTGAGGAGCCGCGATCCGGAATCACGTTTCTGGGCCTCGGTATACCTGGGCGAGGTCGGCACGGCGGACTCGCTTGAGGCTGTCGCCAGGGCGCGTGAGATCGAGAACATGGAGTGGGTCAAGCGGGAAATGGACATCGCCGCGGCCCGGATTGCCGTTATGCGTAAAAAGATGAAAGAAAAGTCAGAGAACGAGCGGCTCGACCGTATAATGACGGAAAAGTCTGTCGTGGAGCGGCCGGAAGAAAAACCGGCGAAGGGAGCGGATAGATAGACGGCTTCCTACGCGCCCCGCGGACCCTAGCGCGATAGCGCGATGCTGAGCGCCGTGGTGAGCTTGAGGATATCGCGATTGCCGCCGCGTATGCGGGCGCAGAGTACTCCGGCGATGTTCGCCAGGATGCGGACGCCTATAGCGGGGTACGCATCCAGGAATTTATAGAAATCGTCCCGGTCTATCTCGTACAGCACGCACGTTTCGTACGCCTTGACGGTGGCGGAACGGGGCTGGTCCTCGAAAGCGGACATCTCCCCGAGGATTCCGACCTGTTCGGCCCTCAGGCGCACGAGCGATTTTTCGACCTCGCTGTATCCTCGTTCGTTTGAAACCTTCATGGTGATGACATTCGATACTACGGCCTCGCCCTCGATGAAGAAGAACATGCTGTTGCGCGTTTCCCCTTCTTCCATAATGAGGTCGCCCTTCTCGAAGACGGCGCGTTTA
>JAGODA010000039.1 GCA_017998475.1 Spirochaetota bacterium
CCCTGGTCATAGCCTGCCCCTGCGCACTCGGCCTCGCCACCCCCACGGCGGTCACCGTCGGCATCGGCAGGGGGGCCGAGCTCGGCATCCTCATACGAGAAGGCGAGGCGCTCGAGACCGCCGCGCGCGTTTCCGCCGTGCTCCTCGATAAAACCGGAACGATAACGCGTGGACGGCCCGCCGTAACCGATCTGGCCTCCTTCGGCCCCGGCGAGACCGAGCTCCTCGCGATCCTCTCCGGAGTCGAGAAGGACTCGCTGCACCCCCTCGCCGCCGCTATCGTGACCGAGGCAAAGCGCCGGGGTGTCGCGCCGAAGACCGTAGCCTCTTTTGACACCCACGCCGGCCGCGGAGTCAGCGCCATGCTCGACGGACAGAAGGTACTGGCAGGAAGCGTCGACTTCCTCGCCGGACAAGGAGTGGCGATCGACGAACCGGAGAGCGCGTCGATCCGCTCCCTCGAGGAAGCGGGCAGGACCATCGTCGCGTGCGCCCTCGGCGGCCGTGTAATCGGCATCGCCGGAATTTCGGACTCCCCGCGCGAGGACGCGGCGGCCGCAGTGGCGGAGCTCCGCCGTATGGGGCTTCGTGTCGGCATGATCACAGGGGATAATCCGCGCACCGCCGCGGCGATCGCGCGCGATGTCGGAATCGAAGAGGTCGTTGCGGGCGTTCTCCCGGAGCGCAAGGCCTCGGAGGTCCGACGGCTGCAGCGCGAAGGACACATTGTCGCCTTCGTCGGTGACGGCATCAACGACGCTCCCGCTCTCGCGGCGGCCGACGTGGGCGTGGCGGCCGGCGGCGGGACCGACATCGCGGTGGAAAGCGGACGCGTCGTCCTCATGAAGGAACGCCTGCTCGATGTTCCCGCGGCGCTGCAGCTCAGCCGCGCGGTTATGCGTCGCATCAGGCAGAATATCTTCTGGGCCTTCGCCTACAACATGCTGCTTCTCCCGGTGGCCGCGGGACTCCTCCATCCATTCTACGGGATCACCTTCAAACCGGAACTCGCGGGGCTTGCCATGGCCGCGAGCTCGGTTACGGTTGTAAGCTTCTCTCTGCTCCTCAAACGCTTCACTCCCGCGGCCATCCGGCGGCCAAAAAACTCTTGACAGTCAATATGAATGGTATTCATTTTATTAACAGTGATTATTTAATTCTATCCCTCGCAACCGGATCACCGTCCGCCGGGCAGGGTGTGGGGAACCCATCCCGCCCGGCGAGACCGTTCAGACCGAGGAGGCGGCAGCATGAAACTCTATGAATTCACCAGATCGTACGAGATGTTCGAGGAGGCCAAAAAATACGTGCCCAACGGCATTTACGGCCCGCGAAGTCCCATGTTCCTCACCTTCGGCTCCTACCCCGCCTTTCTGAAGCGCGGAGAGGGCTGCAGGATATGGGACGTCGACGGTAACGAGTACATCGATTACATGTGCTCGTTCGGAACGAACCTATTGGGCCTCAAGCATCAGAAAATCGACGAGGCTGCGCGAAGGCAGCAGGAGAACGCCGACTGCTTCACCCTGCCCTCCGACCTCTGGCTTCCCCTGGCAAAAAAAATGGTCGAGACCATCCACGGGGCCGACTGGTGCGTCTTCGGCAAGAACGGCTCCGATGTGACATCCTACTCAATCACCGTGGCCCGAGCCCATACCGGCAGGTCCGTTATCCTCATCGCGAAGGGATCGTATCACGGCTCCCATTTCTGGTGCCAGACCCACGGAGAGGGCGTCCCGGAAGAGTGGAAGACCCACCTGGCGTATTTCGAATACAATGACGTCGCTGACTTCAAGCGCGTCGTCGACGAGAACCGGGGCAAGGTGGCCGCGGTCATCCTCACTCCGCACCGCCACGATGCGCTTCGCGACCAGGAGCTTCCTGAAAAGGAGTTCGTCGATGCGGTCAATTCGACGGCGCGCGCCGAGGGCTTCGCCATCATCGTCGACGATATCCGCTGCGGCTTCCGTCTGAATATAGAGGGGAGCGCGAAGCACTACGGCTTCAACGCCGATCTGCAGACCTTCGGGAAGGCCATGGCCAACGGCTATCCGATAGCGGTCGCCGCGGGTCGTTCCGATCTCAAAGCCGCCGCGGAGAAGGTGTTCTTTACCGGCACACACTACTTCTCGGGGGTTCCGTTCGCCGCCGCCCTGGCGACCATCGATGAGATACAGTCGAGCGGGGCCATCGGGAAGATCGACACCATGGGGAAAAAGCTCATGAAGGGGCTCGAGCAGGCCGCCTCGGCCGCCGGGGTAAAGGTGGCACTTTCCGGCCCGCCCGCAATGCCCTATATGACATTCGAAAACGATCCGACCTTCGAAACGAACCGCTATTTCTGCGGTGAGGCCGCCCGCAGGGGCATATTCTTCCACCCTCACCATAACTGGTTCGTCTGCGCCGCGATCACCGACGAGGATATTACAAAGACCATTGATGTGGCCGCCGAGTGTTTCGGGCTGGTCAAAAAAAAGATTGGGGGCTGAATATGAAGTGGAACCATCTCGGAATCAAGACGGCCAGCCTGGAAAAATCGCTCGAATTTTACTGCGACATCCTCGGCCTGAGAATAGTAGATGAAGTTGACATATTAGGGAAGAAATTCTATTTTGTCGGAAACGACGATTTCAGCATCGAAATCGAACCGGGGAATCCGGGTGATGCCCAGGCGAATATGAGCGTACAGACCGGCATGTATCACTTCAGCCTGACTGTGGACGATATCAAAGGACTCGTGGCCATGCTGAAGGAGCGGGGAGTTACGGTCGCTTTCGATCCGCTCCAGCCCAGGCCCGACCGCTGGACATCGTTTATCCAGGGCCCGGACGGAGAGTTCATTCAACTGATTGAGTATGTGAATAAATAAAGAGCGCGGGAAACGGCGGCACTCCGCCTTCCCGCGAAGGTTGTTCCACCATGGGTATTAAAGAACGCAAGATCCGCGAAAAAGAGGAACGGAGGATCGCCATCCTCGACGCAGCGCGGACGCTCCTGTTCCAGGAGGGGATCTCCTCGACGTCGGTCCATCAGATCGCCAAGCTCACCGAGCTGTCGGTCGGCACCATCTATCTGTACTTCTCGAGCAAGGAGGAGATTTTCGCTACGCTTCAGGAGGAAGGGCTGGACATCCTGTACTCCAAGGTCGAGGAGGCCGGCGGGGGCAACGGGCGCGCCGGTGAGCGGCTTTCCAGCATGGCACAGGCATATCTTGACTTCTCACGTGAGCACAAAAAATACTTCGATATCTTCAACTACTTCATCTCGTCTCCAGACGTGATCTTTCCCCCCAATTTAAAGAACAGGATCGACAAACACGGCAACCGCATTCTGGTGATGGTTGAGGGCGCGATCAAACAGGGGATCGCCGACGGCGATTTCAACGAGGTGAACGTGAAGAACTCGGCACTCTATTTCTGGGGTTCCTTGCACGGACTGATCCAGTTCAGAAAACTGAAAAACACGATGTACCGGCACGAGAACTTCGAGGAGCTCTACCGTTACGCCGCCGATCACTTCATCCGGGGCCTTTCGGGTCAAACGGGGGAACAGGGCCGTTCTGCCGCAAGGAAATCCGTGGCGCGCGCCACGAGCTAACCGTTAATCCAGGATCATTCTCAGCGCGAGCAGAAGCAGCACGACGCCGAACACCTTCCGCAGGGTGGCCGCGTCGATATTCACCACCACCTTGGCCCCCAGCATGCCGCCGATGATGAATCCGGCCGCGATAAGCGCCGCCACCGGCACATTGACATGGCCGCTTCTGTAATACACGTACGCCGCGAGCAGACCGATCGGCGGGATCATCGCGGCAAGGGACGTTCCCTGGGCCATGTGCTGGTCGAATCCCAGCATGAATACCAGCGCAGGGATAATGACAACTCCCCCGCCGATCCCCATAAAACCGCTCGCCAGGCCCGCAATGGAGCCGATTAAAACAGCAATCAGGTACGTCATCACGTCTTCAGTCCTCCTCTTCGGGAAACAATCCCGCCTGCGCCGACTCGCCGCAGGCCCCCGTATACTTCCTGCCGAGATGCTCGTACGCTCCGCGCGTCGCCACCCTGCCTCGCGGCGTGCGGTTGAGGAGCCCGCTTTGAACCAGGAAGGGCTCGTAAAAATCCTCCAGCGTGTCGATCTCCTCTCCAACGGATATGGCGATGGTCTTGACGCCTACGGGGCCGCCGTCGTACTTGTCGATAATCACGGAGAGTATTTTACGGTCCATGTCGTCGAGGCCGAGAACGTCGATATCGAGCCGATCGAGCGCGTAGCGCGTCACCTCGAGATCAATGGTCGGGCGTTTTTCCACCACGGCGAAATCCGCCACGCGCTTGAGCAGGCGGTTGACGATACGCGGCGTTCGGCGCGAACGCCGCGCGAGCTCGGCAGCGGCCTCTGCGCTTATGGGACAGCCCAGTATGCGCGCCGAGCGGTCGGCTATGTTTTTAAGATCGTCTATTTCATAATAGTTGAGCCGGAGCGGAATACCGAAACGGTCGCGCAGGGCCGAGGTAAGTAGACCCGTACGCGTTGTCGCTCCTACCAGCGTAAACGGCGCCAGGTTTATCTTGATGGTCTTCGCTCCGACGCCCTGCCCGATGATGATGTCCAGCGAGCGGTCCTCCATGGCCGGATAAAGAATCTCCTCGATTGCGGGAGAGAGGCGGTGGATCTCGTCGAGGAAGAGAACGTCGTTCTCCTCGAGCCCGGTGAGTATGGAGGCCAGATCGCCGGCCTTGTCGATGACCGGCGCGGAGGTCGCCCGCAGATTGACACCAAGCTCCTTCGCGATGATGAAGGCCAGCGTTGTCTTGCCAAGGCCCGGGGGCCCCGCCAGCAGCACGTGGTCGAGGGGGGTCTTGCGCATCCGGGCGGACTGGATGAACACGCGCAGGTTGTCGACGATCTTCCTCTGACCCACGAATTCGTCGAGGCTCGACGGCCGCAGCGACTGCTCTTCCCTGTCCTCGGAGAGCCTGTCCGCGTTCACGAGGCGTGAAAGGTTTTCCATCGTGGCGTTACTTCTTGGCGGATTCGTACTTTTTAATCGTTTTGAGCACGGTGTCGGCGGTCTTCTGCGCGAGCAGCTCGTCGCGGATAACGTCGTTATTCATGATGCGCGCGATATTGGCGAGCGTCTTGATGTGCTGGGTGAGCTTGTTCTTCGGTACGAGCAGCAGTATGGCGATTTTCACCGGCTGGTTATCGATAGCGTCGAAATCGATGCCGTTCTCACAGAGCGCAAGGACTATTATGATGTCCTCCACCCTGGCGGAGGTGCAGTGCGGAATCGCCACTCCCTTTCCGATCCCGGTGCTCATGGACTTCTCACGCTCCACCAGGGCCTTTTTAACGACCTCCCGGTCCTCCTCGCGGACGTCTTTGTTTTTAACGGCCAGGTCGAGCATCTCCTGGATGAGGTCCCAGCGCGTTTTCGACTGCGAGCCGATAATGATGTTGCTCTTCTTGAGATATTCAGATAGGATCATGGCTTGATGTCGTAGCCCGTACGAGTTTCGTGATTCGAACGCCGCGATATTCCGGTTTTCCGGAAACTACGATTATAGCTCACCGCCGGTCGAGCGGCGAAAAAATCAGGGTAAAGTAAACGGGAGCGAGGGTTTTTAGTCAAGATATATATTTTCGTCGTATTATAGGCCCATTCTTCGCGATCGGGCGCTTCCACGCCTATACATCCTTCAACTGCTGCGCATACAGCCTCCGTACGCCGTGGAAAAAATCCAGGTACTCCCGCGACCGATAGTCGGGATACGTCCAGTCCCACGGCTCGTACCGCCGCGCGACGAACCTGTATTCGTTCTCCAGGTAAACGCCCTCCCCGATGTACGCCCTGTGGAAATACTCCTTGCAGGAGGCGAGAAACACGTTCGAGAGGGTGAGATACCCGGGATCGATATTGACGGTCCGCTTGTCCCTGCCCGAGAGCTTTTTCTCCAGCCTGTTGGTGAGCAGCTTTATCGCCACGATGTCCTCGCGCCGTACGAGCTTCCGGAACGAGAGAAAGACCCTGAAAAGGTCCCGTCCCATACCGCCGTAGTATTCGGTGTGCACGAAAGGAATTTTCGCCGTCTTGAAATCGATGTCGCCGTATTTTTTCACCAGGGCGGCCTCCGCCGATAGCGCAAGCTCGCCCGACGCGGTGATGATACCGGCAAACAGCTTCGCCTTTTTCGGAATTACGGGCTCGGCCATGCCGGCCTCCTCTTTTCCGCGATGAATTCCCTGAAATCGGCCGGAACCGGCGCCTTTATCAGGAGTTCCCGTCCCTGCATCGGATGATAAAACTTCAGGGAGCGCGAATGAAGGGCCGAACGCGGCATCTCGAGCGCGGAGAGCAGGTCCCCGGTCAGACCCTCGCGCACGAACCGGCCGAAAAGCCTCTCGTCGCGGCCGTAGAGTTTGTCGCCGACGATGGGAAGGCCCGCATGGCGCAGATGCACACGAATCTGATGGAGCCTTCCCGTTTCGGGGAACGCGCGTACGAGCGTGTAATCGCCGAATGAGAAGAGCGCCCTGAAGCCGGTCCGCGCGTACTCACCGCCATCGGGCGAGGCGACGCGCTTTTTTTTGATGAGCGCCGTCGGATCGTCGCGTATCGGAACGTCTATTTCGAACTCGCGGACCGCGGGTCTGCCATGTACGATGGCGACATAGCTTTTCGTCACCGCATGGAAGTTACGCTGGATCTTCGAGGCCACCTCCGCGCGTTTCGCGAGCAGGATGACACCAGAGGTCTCACGGTCGAGCCTGTGCGCCGGAAAGTAGTTTCCTCCGGTCCGCTCCTGAAGTATGCGCACCAGGGTATTGTTGAAATACCTTCCCGCCGGATGGACGGGAAGGTTTCCCGGCTTGTCGACGCACACCAGATACTCGTCTTCGTACAGCACCGTCAGCCTGTCGTCCACCTCGGGCTCGGCAAAACCCCGGCCGTCGAAGCGCACTATATCACCGCCGCGCACCCTGCGGCCGGGACTCTCAACCTTTTCGTGGTTAAGGTAGACTCTGCCCCGCTCAATCTCCCTCTGCCAGGCCGTTCGGCTGAGATAGGTAAAGCGCCCGGCAAGATACACGTCGAGCCGCTCGCGTTCGTGCTCCCGCGGAACCGCAGTCTCGTTTATTCGCTCGTCCATCGTCAGGCCCCCGCAGCGCGCAGTATTACCGCGCCGGCGGCCCCCGCGCAATCTATTTTTGCGGATTTGCCTTGCCAGCGCCCCTATCGTATGATATCCTGCGGCATACTGTCCGGAAGGGAGGACCTCATGTACGCAATAATCGCCGCTGGCGCGTGTGTCGTGCTCATCCTCTGGGTCATCATCACCTACAATCGTTTTGTCGCCCTTCGTAACATGCTCCGGGAGGCGTGGAGCGGGATCGATGTGCAGCTCAAACGACGGTACGATCTCATTCCAAATCTGGTCGAGACGGTAAAAGGTTATGCGGCCCACGAAAAAAAGCTCATGGAAGAGGTCACCGCGCTCAGGGGTCGCTGCATGGGAGCCGAGGGGCCCGATGCCAAGGCCGATGCCGAGAATGCCCTCTCTCTCGGAATCAGGAAGCTTATCGCGGTCGCCGAGGCCTATCCCCAGCTCCGCGCGAGCGAGAACTTCAGCGGGCTGCAGAACTCCCTGTCCGAGATAGAGGACCAGCTTCAGCTCGCCCGCCGCTACTACAACGGCACCGCGCGCGACTTCAATATCCTCCTCGAATCCTTCCCGAGTTCGCTCATTGGAAAGAAGTTCTCCTTCGAACCGGCGGCTTTCTTTGAAATAGAATCGGCCCTCGAGCGGCAGGCGCCCAGGGTAAGCTTCTGAAACGGAGTCTCGCGCATGAATGGAACGAAATCGACGATTGCCATACTTCTTGCGGTGCTGTTCCTCGTCTGCATCCGGCCTCCGGCCCACGCGGACGAACGCATTCTTCGCTACGACAGCTCCATCGTCGTGCGCATGGACGGGAGCCTCAGGGTGACCGAGGTCATCACCGTGCGGAGCGAGGGTGACCGTATCAAGCGCGGCATATACCGCGATTTTCCGACCCTGTATCGAGGCGCCTGGGGATTCAACTCCTCGGTTCCCTTTACAGTGGTCGAGGTTCTGCGAAACGGGCGGCCCGAAGCCTACCATATCGAGGACATCGAAAGGGGGAAACGCGTCTATATCGGCGGGAGTCAGACTTATCTCGCGCCCGATTTGTATACCTACTCCCTGACCTACACGACCGACTTCCTGCTTGGCTTTTTCGAGGAGTATACCGAGCTTTACTGGAACGTAACCGGCAACTACTGGGAGTTCCCTATAGACTCCGCCTCCGCCGAGGTACTGCTGCCGCCCGGCGCCAGAGGCAACGTCATTTCATACGAGGCCTATACGGGCCTTGAAGGAGCGAAGGGCTCCGACTATACGGCCGTTCTTGACTCATCCGGCGCGCCGCGGTTCACTTCGTCGAAAACCCTTTCTCCCGGCGAAGGGCTTACCATCGCCGTGCGCTGGCCCGCCGGGATCATTCCTCCGCCCGAAGCCGATCGGATGCGGGAGCGCTTCATTCGCGACAACCTGGGCGCACTGTCGGGCGCGGCAGGCGTGCTCCTGGTGTTTATGTATTATTTAATCGTATGGGTAATCGCCGGACGCGATCCTCTCAAGGGTGTAATCATCCCGCTTTACGATTCCCCTGAAAACCTGTCTCCAGCCGCCCTGCGGTTCATCGACCGCATGGGTTATGACGACAGGGCATTCGCGGCCGCACTCGTGGGAATGGCGGTGCGCGGCCACTGCACGATCGCGGAAAGCGACGGCGAATACACCGTCCGCGCGACCGGAAAGGACCGGACCGATCTGGCGCCCGAAGAGAAAAAACTGGTTCAGAAGCTGTTTGCCAAAAGCGACAGCATCACTCTGAAGAACGCCAATCATTCGACGATTTCAACCGCCATAAAGGCGGTGCGCCGCAGTCTTGCGTTGAATTACGAGAAACAGTATTTTATCCGCAACATGGGCTACTTCGTGCCCGGGCTCATCGTTTCACTACTTTTCATTATCGTCGCGTTCGTCCGGGGATTCATGGAGTCACCGGAAACCTTCATGCTGATCTGGCTGACCTTCTGGAGCGCGGGGGTCGCTTTTCTTCTCTGGAGGGTGGTTGCCGCCTGGCGTGACGCCCTCGGCATGAAGCGCGGCTTCGGCAGGGTGTTTGCCTCCGGCGGTGCGGTGTTCCTGACGCTTTTCTCCCTGCCCTTTGTGGGCGCGGAAATCGTCGTCCTCTATTTTTACCTCCAGATGGGGAGCCCGTGGCTGCTTCTCTCCACGGTGTCCATCATACTCATCAATCTTCTCTTTTATTATCTCCTCAAGGCGCCCACGCGGGCCGGGCGCTCACTCATGGACAGGATAGAGGGATTCAGGCTGTTCCTCGGCGTCGCCGAACGCGACAGGCTGAACGCAATCATGCCTCCCGAGAAAACGCCCGAGACTTTCGAGCGCTTCCTTCCCTATGCCATCGCGCTCGGCGTGGAGAACCGGTGGGCGGAATACTTCGCGGGCGTATTATCCGCCGCCGCCACGGCCGGAGCCTACTCCCCGGCCTGGTACAGCGGTTCATCGCTGGCGCACTCCGGCATGGGCGATTTCGCGACTTCGCTTGGAAGCTCGTTCAGCGGAGCCATCTCCTCGTCCTCCACCGCCCCGGGCTCGGGCTCCGGTGGCGGCGGCGGAGGCTCCTCCGGTGGGGGAGGAGGAGGCGGTGGCGGGGGCGGCTGGTAGCCGTCCCTACCGTGTCTTCTTCTCCGGGGCCCTGATAAGCGCCAGTATCACGACCGCCAGGGCCACCATGCCGCCGGCAATCGCGAAGGGCGCAAGATATGTACCGCTGGCGTCCTTCAGCCACCCGCCGACCCATGGACCGGCGAAGCCCGCGAATCCCCACGCGGTAAAGAGCAGACCGTAGTTTGAACCCTGGGCAGTCGGCCCGAAATACTGAAGACATGTAGCGGGAAAGAGCGTGAACATGGAACCGTAATTCCATCCGATCAGCGCGGCAACGGCCCACAGCGCCCAGTAGATTCCCCCCGACGGAAAGAGCAGGAGCATCGCCGCCGCCTGGAGTGCGAACACGATGATGAAGCTCACGCGCGTACCGATTTTGTCCGCGAGCTGCCCGATCAGTACGCGCGAGGCCGCGTTCATAATGGCCAGCCAGCTCGCCGCCCCCGCCGCGGTCATCGGCTCAAGCCCGCTGTCGATGCCATGGCCCGCGATATGCCCGATCACCATGAGACCGGCGAAGGAACCGCAGAAATACGCCAGATACATAAGCCAGAACTGGGGGGTACGATAGGTTTCCTCGTGCGTAAAGTCGCGGTGGCCGCTCCCGGTCCCGGGTCCGCCCGCCGCGGAGGGCGACCAGCCATCGGGTTTCCATCCCACCGGCGGATTCTTGAGGCACAGCGATGCGATGGCCGCCATGAAGAACATCACGATTCCGGCGTAGATGAAGACGTATCTCCAACCGAGGTTCTGAATGATGTAAGTGGCCAGCGGCGCCATGATGAAGGACCCAAGGCCGAGACCGACAACCGAAAAACCCGTCGCGAGCGCACGCCGGTCGGGCCACCACTTCGGCGCGGTCGCGATCGGCGGCAGGTAGATGAGACCGCCGCCGAATCCGGCGATAACACCGTAGGTGATGTAAAGATGCCATTTCTCGGTTATATAGCCGGACAGAGTGAAGCCGATTCCCAGGATCACCGCTCCGATGAGTACCACTATCCGGGGACCGAACCTGTCCGAGAGCCTGCCGGCGGGAAAGGTCATCAACCCGAAGATAAGACAGGCTATGGCGAAGGCAAGGGCGATGTCGGCCCTGCTCCACCCGAACTCGGCATTGAGGGGTCGGATGAAAACGCTCCAGGCGTACAGGAGCGCTCCACAGGTGGTGCTTCCCAGCACACCTCCGATCAGCGGTATCACGCGCGGGAACGGCCGCGGCACGGCATTGAATTGACTCATATGCGTCTCCGTTGGTTTAATTTTACTGTACGGCGCGAAACAACCACCCCGCCGCCGTAAAACGGCGATCGGCATACGGTATTAAAATGCTTAAATCCGCGGGTGCTCCCGGCTGCGGAAGGCGACCGCGAAGAAGGGAATATCGTCCCCTGCATACCGAAAAGGGCGATGAACAATACACGAATATTATTGTATTACAAACCGTCATGGCCTCGCACGGCTATCATCTTTTGTCAAGCATAGTTTGACCCAATGGCGGGCAAGGGCGGGCGGACCAGGCCCGGCCGCGCGGCGCGGGCCGGCACTACGGCGTGATGGGGAGTATGCAAAGGGATGCGGGCGCCCGCCGTGAGGCGCCCGCCGGGAACCGGGGTCGTATTCGCCTTATTCTCCCCCGCCGATGACGAATCCCTTGGTGGAGGGGCCCGTGGAAGCGGAAGTGCCGGCTATCTTCGCCAGGTACGCGGGGCCCAGGCGCTCGAGATGGTCGTTGACGTTATCGAAGTAGTTGAGATGCTTCTGCTCCTCGTCTATGATCGTCTCGAAGAGTTTCGCCGTAATGCTGTCGCCGTTGTCCATGCACACGCGCAGAAACTGGTTATACGCCTCAATGGCATCCTCCTCCGCCTTCGAGTCGGAGGGATAAATCTTCTCCACCGGCTGGCCCTTTTCCACCCTGCCGGCCATTTCGCTTGTGGGCTCGCCGCCGAGCTCCTTTATCCGCTCGGCGAACGACTCGGCGTGTCGCATCTCGTCGATCGCTATCAGTTTGATGTTTTTCGCAAGCTCGCCGTAGTCCATACTGTCGAGATTGTAGTGCTGGTTCATATACTGGTATATCGCCTGAAGCTCCATCGCCCTGGCCTGATTCAATACCTCGATAACCTTCTTTTTCCGCTCCTCACGTGAAGCCTGCGCCATACCCCACCTCCATTGTATCGATTGTAGTTGTTACATCTCGCCCCGCGGCCCATGCCCCGGGACCCATCCTGACCGGCGGCCGCGTTCACCCGCTCGCGGTCGGGTCACTCACCGGGGGGATTCCCACTCCCGGCTCGAACATCACCTCTCCGCTGGACGGGGACGGAAGCACTCTATCATATACCGGATAGAGTTACATTCAAAGCGTTTATTCTACTGTATGGCCTTGACGACCACGTCCGTGTCCGTTGTCTTCGTGAGGAAGAACCGGTCATTAAAAGTCATGTACTGTTTTCCACCCATGCGGTTCTTCGCGACTCAGGACGATCCCGTCTGCTGAACGATCACTTATCCCCCGGACAGCAGTGGGCGGGATCTGTTACGGGGAGCTCGTCCGCGGCCCGGGAGGCGAGCCCCTGCCGTCAATGCTCGTTAAAATTCCCTAACGGACAGGAGGGATAGTACAGGATGGTCCACATGATCCCAACGGGCCCATTACGAAGACCGCCCGCACAGGCCTGGTGGAGCTTTCATCCGGTTGTTTCATGTCGTGCATTTGGCCACCTCAGTTGTACTGTCATCGATGGGAGGGAAGATCACCACGACGTTTTCCATCCCCTCGCACTCGATCTTCTCCCAGAGGGTCAGAAGCCACGCGATCCGGCCTCAGGGAGCATCCACCGAAAGCCCCGCCGGTTCACAGTTCACACGGGCGAGCTGTTTTTCATTCATGGCGGCCGACGTGAATTTCAAGGCGGATGCCTGGGTGAAATGCCCCGGAGATTGAAGTGAATGCCCCAGCTTTCCATGCAATCCTCGAGAGAGTCGATCTACTCCCGCGTCGTCACTGCCCCGAGCGATGACATCATGTCGCCTTTACGCAGAGTTGCAAAGACCGTTTCGTGTACAGCCGCGCCCACCGTACCGCCTCCATGCCCGTGTCATTCCAACAGGATTGGCACACGGCACACGCCATAAGGAAAATGATATTTAATACAACAGTCGGAATGATTATTATTTAATGCCCCAAAAAATCATTTCCCGCATCTCCCACAGATTCCGAAAAACTCAATTCTGTGATCCCGAACATCCAAATTCCCCATTCGCGCCGCCTTTCGATTCAGGGCTTGGTCGAAAGGCATCTCGACATCGGATATAGATCCGCAACGCTCGCACACGAAGTGATAGTGTCGCGTTACGTTCGCGTCGAATCGGTCGAAGGTGCTTCCAAAATCGATCTTCCTGACAAACCCTTGATCGATGAGGATACCCAGGTTGCGGTACACGGTACCCATGCTGAGGTTCTTGAAATCCTTTTTCAGCCGCTCGTAGATCCAGTCCGCGGATGGATGCGACTTCGTTCCCTGCAGCAGCTCGAGGATCTTTTCCCGCTGCCTGCTTCTTTTATACCGTGCTTCCATCGCGACCAAGTTCTCCCGATTCCGACAGTCGCCCGATTTTCAGGGCATACGCTATGACTTATTAAATTAGGAATGATTCCTATAAATTGTACTCACGGCCGATTGTCAATAAAAATTCCGGATGCAATTCCATTTTCATTACGACAGTCGGTGCCGTTCCATTATTTTCTTGCATTGTGCGGTGTGCCGCTTACGCTGCACTAACGACACGACACCATCCCGCGGAAAAGCGAAACGAAGCGGAGTACGGACATGCGACTCACCATCCTCGGAAACGGCGGAGGCATCAGCGACGGTCTGCCCTACAACGCCTTTCTCGTCGACGATCTGCTGCTCTGCGAGCTGCCACCGGACATCATGTCGAGCCTGTTCCGCGAGGGTACGAGGCCAGAATCGGTGAGAAATATTTTCATATCCCATTTCCACGCGGACCACTGCTTCGGCTTCCCTTTCTTCGCTCTGCGCCTGTTCTACGACGGCGCGCGGGGCCCGATTACGGTCATCGGTCCCCGCGGAGTCGCGACACGAATGTACGAGCTGTGCGCGATCGCCTTCGGAGCGAACCATCCCCTTCGTGAATGGCTGGAAGGTGTCATGCGCTTCATCGAAATTGTCCCCGACACGACGATCGAGCTTGGGGATGGGCTTTCCATCAGGACCATTCGCATGACTCACTCCGTCGAAACCTTCGGCTTCGCACTCCGTAAATCCGACATGCCGCTTTTTTCCTACATGCCGGATACGCTATGGAACGACGACCTTCTGCCTCATATCCAGAATGGAGGAAAGGTCGTTCTCATCGATCTCAACGGTGAACGTCAGGATTCGCACAGAGTACACCTTTCGGAGGACGAACTCGCCGAAAAGGCGCTCCCGCTGTGCGCCAGGGATATCATCTTCTACGGAACACACCTGAAACGCCAGAAACCGACCGGCTCGGGACGGATACGCTATGTGCGTCCCGGCGACAGGATCGCGATACCGGAGTAAACAATCAGCCGGTCGGAGGCGGCCGTATCCGACGACCCGGGAGGAACACATGGATAGAACCGGCGCATGGACATACGACGAGATGCGGCAGACCGGCACCGACTACGACAGCATCGAAAGGGTGCGCGAATACGACGAGCGCATGAGCTCGCTTCGGGACGTTCGTGCCGAGGCGAACGCCATTCTGGACGAGCTCGACCTTTCAAAGGACGACGCGCTCGTGGAGCTCGGCTCCGGAACGGGTGAGCTCGCCATCGAGGCCTCACGCCGCTGTGACAGGGTCTACGCTCTCGATGTCTCGCGGACCATGCTCGACTACGCCCGCGAAAAAGCGGCCCTCCGCGGCGCGGCCGGGATCGTCTTCGTCCACGCCGGTTTTCTCGGCTACAATCACGACGGTCCGCCCCCCGCGGCCGTCGTCTCACAACTCGCGCTCCATCATCTCCCCGACTTCTGGCAGCTCATCGCCCTCACCCGCCTTCCAGACCTGCTCGCACCCGGTAGCCGGCTCTTTCTACGCCTTGTC
>JAGODA010000379.1 GCA_017998475.1 Spirochaetota bacterium
CCACAATACCGCGGCCTGTATGTTCTCTGACGGAACGTCCATGGCCGCGCCGCACGTGGCAGGTGTGGCGGCCCTGTGCGTACAGTATTATAATAACAGAAATGGTTCGTACGCGCGGGATGCCGATTATTCAACCATCATCCAGTCGGTCTTGAATGGCGCCTCGGATTACGCGAGCTTGAATGGGCTCGTCGCCTCCAGAAGAATGCTCAACGCTCCCGGGGCGCTGGCCGCGGTTCCATAACGCTGAAACGCGTCGCTTCCGAGTTGAGGTTGAGGTGACGCCTTGAACGGCGATACGGTTTAAGGAATCGGAGCCCGCGTTAGGGGGAGCAGACCCCCCTCCGGGGGTGGCGCATAGCGCCGGGGGCAGGCGCTTCCCGTCCTCAGTCCAGCGTCTTCATTGACCGCATCGCCTTTTCGGTTTCCTCGAAGCTTATCACTCCGGCGTCGCTTCCAAGGCCCGTTGCAACCAGCGCCGACACGGCCGTCGCGAAGCGGCACGATTCTTCTACGTCGCGCCCTTTCGAAAGCGCGGCGATAAAGCCGGCGCAGTAGGCGTCGCCGCAGCCGGTGGTGTCGAGCACGTCCACCCTGAAGGCCGGTATGCGTTTAAGGCCTTCACGCGTCGCGAGGAGCGAACCCTTCGCGCCCCATTTGAAAATGCAGGCGCCCGTTCCGCAATCGAGGAAGTAACGCGCGGTGTCTTCCGGCGTAGTGGTGCCGGCTATCGCCATGGCCTCCTCGAGGCTCGGCATGAAGTAATCGACGTGCGGCAGAACGGTCTTTATCGCGTCGAGCGTGCCGGGCTGCGGCGCGATGAAATCGCAGGTGACCGTGGCCCCCTTCGCCCTGGCCTTCTGGAGTATCTCGGCGCCCCTTCCGCCGTCCAGGGTGAGCATGGTACCAACGCCGCCCCAGTGTACGAAGCGGCTGCCGACTATGAATTCCTCCGTAGGGCCGTCGATCTCCAGCATTATCGTCGCGCCGATGGCGTGGAAGTTGGGCCGGTCGCCGTTGGAGTTAACCGCGAGCATAGTGGCCGCCGTGGGAAGATCGGTGCGGTGCTGAAGGCGCGTGGTGTCGACGCCCTGCCTTTTAAGCATGGATTCCAGAAGCATGCCCATGTCATCGCCGCCGATGGCCCCCACCAGCGAGGCCTTCATTCCAAGCCTGGCGGCGATCACTACGGGGCCGGCCGCCGTGCCGGCCGGGGTCATGCGGATCTGGTCGATGATGGTGGTTCCGCCGCCCTCGGGAATGCTGTTTATCGGACGGCCCAGGATATCGAGAATGGTAAGACCCACGCATGCGACATCGTTTCTCGCGCTCATGTTTCCTCCGGCTCAGTGAATGGTGTCGTCATCTAGCGGTGCAGTGTGATCATCATCGCGCGGAAATCGCAACCGTAAAATCTTGTCGATCGAGTGATTCGCGATCCTTGAACGGTTCAGGGGAGGGAATGGCATAAAAGAATTTTGCTATCATCACCGGAGTTGTATATTCCGTGGTTTGCATGATTCCGCCACGCGGCGAACGCTTCTTGACAATACCCGGTTGATGATGCATACTGCCGCATCCAACCGGGAGGTCGATCATGAAAAAAATACTGATCATCGCCGCGCTCGTACTCATACTCATCGTCACCGGCGCCTATCTGTTTCTGCGAAAGGGCCTGCCGGATTACGCTTCGGACATAAGCGCGCCGGGACTCACGCATCCCGTAAGCGTGGAGCGCAATCGTTTCGCGGTGCCCACCGTTACGGCTCAGACCATGGAAGACCTGTTCTTCGCCTGGGGCTACGTGAACGCCCAGGACCGCATGTTCCAGATGGAATTCACCCGCAGGGTGGGCCAGGGGCGTATCGCCGAATTCGCCGGCGAGAAGGAGCTTTCCAAGGACATCTTCCTGCGCGGCGTGGGCTTCAACGACCGGGCGAAGAAGTACGCGGAAAGGCTCGACCCGCGCTTCCGCGCCCTCTACCAGCGCTATGTCGACGGCGTCAACCATTACCTCGACAAAAACGGGCCGAACTCCTACATGAAGCTTCTCGGCATGAAGAAGGAAAAATGGGAGATATCCGACTCGGTGCTCGTGGGCATGATGCTCAACTGGAGCCTCGCCTACAACATGAAGCACGAGCTTCTCTATCACCGCATACTCAAGAAGATCGGTAAAGAAAAGGGCTCCATGCTCCTGGGCCTGGTGCCCGCCGGGACCCCCACCATCGTGGACGACATCGCCGCCTCGGACCTTGACGACGGCGCGCTGGCGGGCGTTCTCGCGAAGCTCGACTGGCTCCTCGGATGCCGTTCCGCGTCCAACAACTGGGCGGTGGGACCGGCGCTCACCGCGCACGGCGGCGCCATCCTCTGCAGCGACATGCAGGTGCACCAGTCGAAGCTGCCGAACGATTTTTACCTCATCCGCGTACGCGCCGGCGAGTTCGAGGCGGCGGGCGCGCAGGTGGTCGGTCTGCCGTTTATAGCCTCGGGATACAACCGGCATTGCGCGTGGGGACTGACGAACCAGGGATCCGACATGGTCGACCTGTTCAGGGAGACCATCGACTGGGACAAAAAGACCTATCGTAACGGCGGGAGGGACATCGCCCTCGGGGAGAAGAAGGAGGTATTCACCGTAAAGGGCAAAGGTCGGGTCGAGAAGACCATTTATTACGCGGGCAAGAAACCGGTCCTCACCGAGGTCTTCAAGGAACTGGGTTTCGACGTCAGCCTGGACTGGACGGGGTTCGACGATATCGATTACCGGGGATTCCTCGCGATCAACACGGCCAAAAGCTACGACGAGTTCATGGAGGGCGCAAAGCGCATACGGATATCGCCGCAGAACCTGGCGTACGCCGACGATAAAGGCAACTTCGCGTTCAGGGTGATCGGTTCGCTTCCGCTGCGCGAGAAGGGCACCGGAAACCTGATTCAGGACGGCGCCAAAGTCCATCGCAACTGGAAGGGCAACGTCCCCGACGACAGGTATCCCATGGTAAAAAACCCGGCGCGAGGCTTTGTCGCGACCGCGAACAACAAGAACGTGAACGACTATCCCTACGATCTCAACGGCACCTACGCGCCCGGATACCGGTATGAGAACATTGCTCGCATGCTCCGCGGGAAAAAGGGCATCGACGTGGAATACATGAAAAAGGTCCAGACGGATACCTCGACCGTAC
>JAGODA010000380.1 GCA_017998475.1 Spirochaetota bacterium
CCCGCAAGCTTGCGGAAAACCCGGATTCGATCGACCGCTGCACGCTCTGCGGCGGCTGCTCGCGCCTTCTAAAAAACCAGGAGCCCGTACGCTGCACCACCTACCCGCGCGGAGGCCCGGGCGCATGACGCCGAAACGCCCCCGGCGGCTCGACGACATCGCGCGCGCGTGCGGCGTATCGGCGAGCACCGTTTCGCGCGTGCTCACCAACGCGCCCGGCATCGCCGCCGGCACGCGCCGCAGGGTGCTCGAGGCCGTTGAGGCGTGCGAGTTTTCGCCCCGCAAACGCCGGCGGCACATCAGCCGGAGCGCCATCCGCCTGGCGGTCGTCATTCCCGGGCGACAGCGCCTGGCCACCAATCCCTTTTTCGATCCGGGCGAGCTCGTCGTCGCCATCAACAACGCCTTCGGCGACGTTCCGCGCGAGGTTTCGCTCCTCACCTACGACGATCTGGGCGCATCCATCGACACGCCCGGTTTCGCGGCGGACGGCTTCATCTTCGCCTTCGGCGAGATCGACGACGCCCTCCGCGCGCGCCTTCGCGAGGCCGACATCCCGTACATATTCCTCAACCGCGTCCACGAGGGCGAGAGCTCCGTTTCGTGCAACAACTTCAGGGGGATGCTGCGCCTGGGAAGGCACCTCTCTGAGCGCGGCTACCGCCGCGTGGGCTACCTGGACTGCGCCGACAACGTCATCAACACCGACCGCTACCGCGGTTTCCTGGTGGCCATGACCGAGGCCGGACTGAGGGACTTCGACGCGAACGTCTACCGCGCCGACGAAATAGCCGCCGTCGACGAAAGCGCGGCCGCCTTTTTCGCCGCCCGGCGCTGCGACGCCGTGATGTGCTTCAACGACAACTTCGCCATACGGCTCATCTCGCACTTCCGCGACATGGGCCTTCGCGTGCCGGACGATGTCGCCGTAACGGGCTTCGACCGCTCGCCCGCGCAGGCGCTCTTCCGCCCCTCGATCACGACCATTAGCCTCTCCACCTACGAGATGGCCTTTCTCTCCGCGCGCTGGCTTCGCGACAACATCGAGCAGCGCGAGGCCCGCGTCATGTGCCTTGAGGTGGAGGGCGCTTTTATAGAAGGAGATTCCGTGGGATGGAAGGAGGAACGCGATGGCTGATCGCGCGGGAGACGGAAAGGCGGCGCTTGTCACCGGCTCGACCGCCGGCATAGGCCGGGCCATCGCCCTCGCGCTCGCGGCGGAGGGATTTTCGGTGGCGCTGAACGGCCGGCGTCCGGAGGCCGAGGCGGAAGAGGTCCTCGCAGGGGCCCGGCGGGCGTGCGGCGGTTCCGGCACGTGCATGTACGTGCGGGCGGACGTTTCCGGGGAGGAGGGCCGCGAGGCGCTCTTCGAGGCGGTGCGCTCGCGCTTCGGGAGGCTGGACGTCCTCGTCAACAACGCCGGGGTCACCACGGGCGGCCGGCGCGACATGCTCGAGCTCACCGAAGAGGCGATGCTCGGCGTGCTCAGGACCAACCTGGTGGGGCCGTTTCTTCTCGGCTCCCGGTTCGCGGAGCTCATGATGAAAGGGGAAGGGGCGCGCTATATGGTGAACATCTCGTCCATCTCGGCCTACCTCCCCTCGGTCAACAGGGCCGACTACTGCATTTCCAAGGCCGGCATGGCCATGATGACGAAGCTTTTCGCCGCGCGCCTCGCGCCGCACGGCGTGCGCGTTTTCGAGATACGTCCGGGGATCATCCGCACCGGCATGACGGCCCCGGTCGCCGCGAAGTACGACACGCTGATCGGCGGGGGGCTTCTGCCTCTCGGCCGCTGGGGCGAGCCGGAGGACGTGGCGCGCGCGGTTCTTGCGGTGGCGCGCGGGCACCACGATTACACCACCGGCGAGGTCATCAACGTGGACGGCGGGTTCCACATAAGCCGCGGGGCGCTGTAAAGGGCGTCGGACGGCGGGGGACGGGATACTATTCGTTCGGGGCGATACTCCGGGAATGGAACGAACGCGCATAACGGAATCGGGCATTGATATCCCGCTCGTGTCGGTGAGGGCGGCCGTCGTCGGCTCGGGCGCGGCCGCGCTGAACGCGGCGGTGCACCTGAGGCGCCTGGGCGTGGACGACATCGCGATATTCACCGAGCGCATGGGCGCGGGCGTCTCGGCCAACGCGGGCTCGGACAAGCAGACCTATTACCGGCTCAATCCCGCCGGCGAAACGGGCGACTCGGCGCGCGCCATGGCGGCGCGCCTCTTCGAGGGAGGCTGCGTGCACGGCGACACGGCCCTGGTGGAGGCCTCGCTCTCGCTTGTGGAGTTCCATCATCTCGCGCTCCTCGGCGTGCGCTTCCCCTTCGACCGCCACGGCTCGTTCGCGTCATACCGCACCGACCACGACGAGCGCGCGCGCGGCGCCTCGGCCGGGCCCGGCACCTCAATCATGATGTACGAGAAGCTCCGTGACGAGGCCGCGCTCCTGGGCATCCCGGTCCTCGAGGGACTCAGCCTGATCGACATCGCCACGGTGGGCCCGCCGGGGTCGCGGCGCGCCGCCGGCTTCGTCGCGATTGGCGCGTCTTCGCCCCCCGCCGGTGGATACGGCCTCACCGCCGTACGGGCCGATTTTCTCGTGCTCGGCACGGGCGGACCCGGCGCGCTCTACGCCGACAGCGTCTACCCGGACACGCAGGCGGGTTCGCTCGGCGCGGCCCTCGCCGCGGGCGCCGCGGCGCGGAACCTCTCCGAGTCGCAGTTCGGTATCGCCTCCAGACGGCCGCGCTGGAACCTCTCGGGCTCCTACCAGCAGGTGCTGCCGCGCTATTACTCCACTGCCGCCGACGGAACGGGCGAGCGCGAATTTCTCGCCGACTTCTTCCCCTCGCAGGCGGATATGCTCATCGCGCAGTTCCGCAAGGGCTACGAATGGCCCTTCGACGCCCGGAAGATCGCCGGATACGGCTCATCCTGCGTGGATCTTCTCGTGTATTACGAATCTATCGTGCGCGGAAGGCGCGTCTATATCGATTACCGCTCGAACCCGTCATTTCCCGGCGCGGCCTTCGGTGTCGGCGAGATCCCGTCCGAGGCGCGCGACTACCTGGAGCGTTCGAACGCGCTCGGCGAGACGCCGATCGAACGGCTCCTCGCAATGAACGCGCCCGCGTATGAGCTCTTCCTGAAACATGGAACCGACCTCGCGCGCGAACCTCTCG
>JAGODA010000040.1 GCA_017998475.1 Spirochaetota bacterium
ATATTCCTGTAGGCGATGTAGACGATGATCGCCATGAGCGTCATGAAATATACCTCGCGGAGGATGATGAAATCGTGCACCGGCTTTCCGTCGATGGTGGACAGAATGTGCATGGCCACCCCGTTATCGGCCGCGAAGAACAGGAAGACAACCCAGTTGATGAAGGTGAACAGCGAGAAGAAAATGAGAATCCTCCTGTTATAGAGAAACTGGAGGGAGACCACGAAAAAAATCGCTATCGTATAGATGTGATAGGATTCGGCGGAATAACGCCAGTCCATGATCTTCGCGTAATTGTATTTAGCCAGAAGCGGCAGGGTGACGCCAAGGGTCGCTACGATCCAGGAGAGAAGCGATACTTTTTTCAGCCTCTTTTTGCGAAGATAGATGATATACGAGAGCATGCTGACTACGAGGCCTACCACGATGGGCCCTATGATACCGCGAAAGTTGACCCTCGCGATGAGCTGAAAAATGACCGCGAGCATGGAGGCCCCTGTCATGAGGACGAAATAAAGGAACGCGCCCCGTATCTCCAGAACCTGCCGCGCGGTGTACTTAAAGACTGGCATTCGAGTCTCCCCCAGGGCGCTCCAGGAGTGCGACCTGCCAGGAAACGCCCGATAAATATAACTAATCAATTGTACCATTTTATCCGATTTTTGCAAAATTAATAGTGGCATCTCAGCCGGATCAAAGGTATATACTGCATCGTTGTAGGCGCAAACCCGGGTGAATGGGGAGAAAACGAGTGGATAAAGAAAAGGGCGTGCTGTTTGGCGTTGACTACTATCCCGAACAATGGGACCGTTCGCTGTGGGAATCTGATTTCCGGCGGATGCGGGAAATGGGGTTTCGCTCGGTCAGGATGATGGAGTTCGCGTGGGTTCTCCTTGAGCCGAGGCCGGGGAAATTCGATTTTACGCTCTTCGACGAGGCGGTAGACCTGGCGGCCGCAAACGACCTGACCGTCGTTCTGGGTACGCCGACGGCCACCTTCCCCGCCTGGCTGTATAAAAAAGACCCGGGAATGGTGCAGGTCCACCCATTCGGGATCTACCGCGATTTCGGAACGCGCCGGCAGGCCTGTTATAACTCCGACACATTCCGGAAAGCCGCGGCGAGAATAGTCGAAGCGGTCGCGCGCAGGTATGGGAAGCACCCTGCCGTCATCGGCTGGCAGATCGACAACGAGATCGGTCACGAGGGTTCAGACCGGTGTGTCTGCCCGACCTGTATTCGCAGATGGCCGGAATGGCTTCGGAAAAAGTACCGTAACGTACGGGCAATGAACGACGAATGGGGCACGGTATTCTGGGGGACCTGTTACGACAGATTCGAGCAGGTGCCCGTGCCGAGGAAACAGGTGTCCAGCATACAGAGTCCGGGCCTCGCGCTCGATTATGATCGCTTCTGCTCGGATTCCGCGGTTGAATTCGTCGACATGCAGATGAAGATTCTGCGCAGGCATATCCGGAAAGACCAGTGGGTGACCACCAACCTCTACCCGACCCCCCAGTATCCGGTAATCGATATGGAGTGCCTGTGCCGCGACATGGAGATGGTCGCTTTCGACAATTATCCGGTGTGGGGTGACCAGGACGAGCCGCTGCCGTACTATTTCACGGCCTACATTCTCAGTTACATCCGCGGCCTGAACGACCGGGGCCGCTATGCGGTTTTCGAGCAGTTCAGCGGATTCCAGGGACACACCTGCCTGGGCTATCTGCCGCCGGACGAACAGGTGACTCTCTGGACCAATCAGGCCGTCGCACACGGCGCGGATCATATCTATTATTTCCGCTGGAGGACCGCGCCGTTCGGGCAGGAGCAGCTCTGTTACGGCCTTTTCGACCCGGATAACACCCCGACGTCACGGGCAGCGGCCATCGCCGCCAATATGCGCCGGCACCGTACGAGCTTCGAGCGATTCGCGAGCCTGCCATTCGAATCGCAGGCCTGCGTGGTATACGACAAGGACAACGCGCGGGTGCTGAAGGAGCAATATCTATCAAAGGGCATCTATATGACGCCGACACCTTTCATGCAGGTGGGCTACGACCTCGAGGCGGCGAGGCATTTCGTCCCCTACTCGGTCTTCAACGTCAATGCCGATGTGAAAAGCGCCCGAAGCGTGGATCTGTCCCGGTACAGGATCATAAGCCTGCCTCTTTACCAGATGGCCGATCCGGATTTCGTCGGGCGACTGGAGGAATGGGTGCGGGAAGGGGGGACTCTCGTGCTGGGATGGAGGGCCGGGGCGCGCGACATGAAGAACCATGCCGTCGACATGGAGCTTCCCGGACTGTTCGCCGGTATTGCGGGTGTGCGGATAAAACGCTTCGAGTCGCTCAACGCGACGAAGGTGGGCATACGGGTCGGCATTGTCCCGTCCAAAGGCGAGGCGTGGGCGGATATCGTCGAGCCGGTTACGGCGAAACCGATCGCGTGGTACCGCGACCGCCGCAAGCACTACAGCGGGGAGCCGTGCGTTACGGTCAACGAATATGGAAAGGGCAGGGTGTATTATTTCGGAACCTCTCCCGATCCGCTCGCGATATTCTTACTGTTCAGAAAGATCTTTAAGCAGGCCGGGGTGAAACCTCGTTTCAAAGGCATGGGGCTCGAGGTGGTCAGAAGGACTACCGGGGACGGCGGAACGATGGACATGGTGCTCAATCACACGGCTTCACACCGGTGGTACGGTTTCAGCAGGATAGAGCCGTACGGGGTCCGTTTCTTCGAACGAAAAGGCGGATAAACGGGGGGATGCGATCCCCCCGCGCTTTCGCCGTCGTGTGATCCCTGCCGTTATTTTATAAACTGTTTCGACTTCAGAATACAGATCACCGACTGGGATATCTCCTCCGGGGTGATCCTGGCCACGTTGAAGGTCAGGTCGTACGACGAGGGGTTTTTCGCGTCGAACTTGAGGTACTGGGTCAGGAAATCGTGCCGCTCGCGATCCTTCCGTTCGACGAGCTTCTCCGCCTCGAGGCGGTCCTTTATCCCGGCGGTTTCCATCACCTTCTGGATGCGATAGCCGAGCGGGGCGACCAGCTTGATGTGCACGCCGTAGCGGAGTGAACGGGTGATCATTACACCGGCCCGCCCCACGATTATCGAACGACCGTGTATGGAGAGGCTTCGGATAGTCTGAACCAGCTTCTGGTATACCGAAACCTGCGGGGGATAATCGGTGAGCACGGATCGCCAGAACTCGCTGATCTCCTCCCTTCGTTTTGTATCGATGGTTTCACAGAGGGCTTCGGCTATATTGTGATCCTCGCATATCTTGTCGATGAGCTCCTTGTCGTAGGACTTCCAGACGTCGGTGTTCTCGTATTTATTGAGGGCCTCCGCGAGCGCGTCGGCGATGGCTACCGCGTTGCATCCGTATTCACGCGATATCGTGATGAAAGGGCGCGGCTCCTGCTTCTCGACAAGCTTTGCCTTCTGGGATTCCCAGAGCTTAAGCTGTTTCTGGATGGATTTCTCGAGTGTGGATCCCTTGATGTAGCTGCTCATGTGGCACCTCGTTATAATGGCTGTTGAACGCTGGCTCCGACCGACGGCAATCGATTATGACCGTTTCGGGCGCAGCCACTAAAAACTGAATACTGTATAATAATCATATAAATACGTGGCCCAAAAATATTATTACTTTTATATTAATCAATGATTTTCTCTCCGGATTTTGTATTTATTTTATTGATAAATGTCGGAAGATACGGCCCCATTGAACGGAAACGGCGGCTAGATGTAATTCTTCAAGAGCTCCAGGACCGCCGTATCGACTGAACCGAAACGGGCCTTGAGATCCCGTTTGAGAGCCTCGACCTGCCCGTCTCGGCCGTAATCGGAAACAAGCCGGTACAACCCCAGGCGTCTGCCGATGATAAAACTCTCACGGTCGTCGTCGCTCATGCCGAGATAACGGTCGATGATCGCGAGCATGTTCGAGCGGTCGGAGGGCATGGTCCCCGCGACGTCCTCGAGCAGGTTCATCATGTGGTCGCTTGTGACAGTGCTCGTTATATCGCCGAGACTTTCGATAAAAAGCCGGATCTCGCGCACCTTGTCGTCCTCGGACAACGGCGTCCAGGAGCCCGAGGCCATTATGTCCTCCAGGGGCGTGCCGGGGAGGGGGACGGTGCTCCGGAGACGGATAAAGGTGGGATTTATGGCGCTCAGAATGCGGGCTGATTCGAGCGCATTCCCGCGGCTGTGCTCCTGCCCGCCGATACCGGGCATGTAGTATTCCGACAGGTCGAAGCCCGCCTCCATGGCCTTGCGGCCGGCCAGTATCTGCTCGTCGGCGGTCACCCCCTTCGCGATGAGTTCGAGCACGGTATCGCACCCCGATTCCATGCCGATATGGAGCCGGGTCAGACCGGCGGCCCGGAGCTCTCCGAGCTCAACGGGGCTTTTTTTACTGACGGTCTTCGCGCGTGCGTACGAGGTGACGCGTTCGATAAACGGGAACCGCAGTTTAAGGTGACCCAGTATCTCGACGAGGTCCGCGGTCTTCATGATGAGCGAGTTGGCGTCCTGTAAAAAAACCGTCCTCATGCCGTACTGCATCCAGAAGGCCACCTGTCTGTAATAGGAATCGGGAGTGGGGTCCTCCGCGCGGGCTTCGGAAATCACCTCCTCGCTTATCCGGCCGCCGAGGCCTATGCGCTCCGAAGCCTCCGCGATTCTGAGCGCGATCGCGTGCATGGCGTCAATATCGGCCTTCACCTCCTCGACCGTTCGGCGCGAGAATTCCCGGTCGCGGTATGTCGAGCAGAAGGCGCAGCGGTTCCACGGGCAGTTGCGCGTAATCCGCAGCAGGATGCTGTAGGCCTCGCTCGGAGGGCGGATGGGGCCCGTTTCGAACAGGTGGTTCATCGCGCGGGTCGTACTCCTTCGGTCCGTCGTAATGGAGTGGTGCTTCCGGTACAAGTAAACAAATCCGGCCGGATACGGCTACCATAAAAACTGTCATCCGTGCCGGGCGGCGCGACAATCGGCGCATAAAAAGAATTTGACATGTAAGGGTGTCAAGCGACGTAATATGCACTACTTTCTACGGGGAGACTTATCGGATGAGCGAAGAACAGAACGAGCTGGTACGCCAGCGAATCGAGAAAATAGAGCAGTACCGCCTGAAGGGAATCAACCCATACCCGCCGCGCTACCGGCGCACTCATACCGCTGAAGAGGCGAAGGCCGAATTCAGGGATGATGAAAAACCCCGTGTAAGCGCTGCCGGCCGGCTGCGCTCGAAGCGGGTAATGGGCAAAGCCTCGTTCGCGCACCTCGAGGACCAGTCAGGCACGGTGCAGCTCTACGCGCGCAGGGACGATCTCGGCGAGGAGAGCTACGAGCTCTTCAAATCGCTCGACCTCGGCGACGTGATCGGCGTGGAGGGGTTCGTCTTTAAAACAAATCAGGGCGAAATCAGCGTCCATGTGGAAAAGCTCACGCTTCTCGCCAAATGCATCCGGCCGCTCCCCGCGGTCAAGGAAAAGGACGGACAGCTTTTCGACGAGTTCGCCGACCGCGAGTTGCGTTACCGCCAGCGCTACGTGGACCTCATCGTAACCCCCAGAACGCGTCAGGATTTCATCATGCGAAGCCGCATCATCACCGGCATCCGCGAGTATCTCACCCGTCGCGGGTACATAGAGGTCGAGACGCCGATGATGCAGGCCATCCCGGGGGGGGCCGCGGCGCGCCCCTTCATCACCCACCATAACGCGCTCGATATCGACCTGTACCTGCGCATAGCCCCGGAGCTCTACCTTAAGCGCCTTGTCGTCGGCGGCTTCGAAAAGGTTTTCGAGCTCAACAGGAATTTCCGTAACGAGGGCATTTCCACGCGGCACAATCCCGAGTTCACCATGCTCGAGCTCTACGAGGCCTACGCCGACTACGAGACGATGATGCACATCGCCGAGGACATGATTTCCGGACTGGCGGACAGACTTCTCGGTTCCATGAGGCTGGAATACCAGGGCGCGACGATCGACCTCACTCCCCCATGGAAGAGGGCGTCCTTCGTCGAGCTGATACGCCAGTATTCCGGGCTCGATTTTTCTACGATCGCCTCCGTGGAGGAAGCGCGCCGCGCGGCCGAATCGGTCGGCGTCAAAACAACGGATAAGATGGGCCTGTGGGAGATCGCCGGGGAGGTCTTCGAGGAGAAGGTGGAGACGAATTTGGTCCAGCCGGTTTTTGTGACCGACTATCCGCGGGAGCTTTCGCCGCTCTCGAAATCGCGCGAGGACAATCCCGATTTCGTCGAGCGTTTCGAGATATTCATCGCCGGGCGGGAGATGTCGAACGCCTTCAGCGAGCTCAACGATCCCTTCGACCAGAAGGCCCGCTTCGAGGACCAGGTTCGCAAGAGAGAGGCCGGTGATGACGAGGCGCAGATGATGGACTACGATTATATCAACGCGCTCGAATACGGGATGCCGCCCGCGGGGGGTATGGGAATCGGCATCGACCGGCTGGTCATGCTGTTCGTTAACACCGCGTCGATAAAGGATACGATACTCTTCCCGCTGTTAAGGCCGGAAGGCAAATAGGAGATTCCGATGCCGGTACATTACTCGAGGGAGCGTTACGGCTGGAACCTCCACCGCTTTCTCTACGACTGGGTGCTCTCGTGGGCGGATTCGCCGTTCGGCGCGGTGGCTCTATTCATTCTGGCCTTTGCCGAGTCGTCGTTTTTCCCGATACCTCCGGATGTGCTGCTCATCGCGCTGGTCCTGGGATCCCGGGAAAAAGCATGGAGTTACGCGCTGGCCTGCGCGATCGCTTCGATCTTCGGCGGTCTTTTCGGGTATTTTATCGGATGGGGTCTCTGGTACACCGGCGGGGAGTTCTCTTCCATCGCCCGGTTCTTTTTTGAGTACGTCCCCGGATTCACCATAGACGTTTTCAACCAGGTGGCGGAGATGTACGAGGAATTCGGCTTCTGGATCGTCTTCACGGCGGGGTTTACGCCGCTTCCTTACAAGGTGATCACCATCACCGCCGGGGTGGCGAAGATCGATATCGCGGTGTTCGCGTTCGCTTCGCTGGTCAGCAGGTCGCTTCGCTTCTTTCTTGTGGCGGGTCTCATCTGGAAGTTCGGACCGCCGATACGGGAGTTCATCGAGAGGCGTTTCAACCTTCTGGCCGTCGTGTTCGTGGTGCTGCTGATAGGCGGATTCGCCGTTATCAAATACATGCTCTGAGCGTCATGATAGAACGATTGCGCGCGCTCAATCCGGGCGTAAGGATTCTGAATTGCACGGATGCAGTATTCGAACGGTACGGAAGGGTGCTCGTACTTTCGGACGGTGCACCGGTACTGTACTTCCTGGATGGCCTGAGCCTCCCGGATGAGGGCGTCGAATACAGGGCTTCCGTGACGGAGCTGGAGGCCTTGACGGCGATTGAGCGCCTGCGCACCGGCGTTTTCGGCGGCCTGGGCATACAGGCGGGTGTCTGCGCCGGAAAAAACAGCCGGATGAACGCGATGGAGTGGCACAAGTCGAGTGAGGTCGTGATCGCCGGAACAGACCTTCTGCTCTTCCTGGGGCTTCCCTCCGATCTATACGAACGCCGCTTCGATCCTTCGCGGGCGTACGCGTTTTATCTTCCGCGCGGAACGGCGGTCGAGCTGTTCCCTCTCGTTCTGCACTTCGCTCCCGTCCAGGCAGGAGCCGGCGGTTTCAGGTCGGCGATCGTTCTCCCGACGGGCACGAACCTCCAACTGGACGACAGGGAACGAACGACGACGGACCCGCTGTTGCGGGCACGGAACAAGTGGCTTGTCGCGCACCCGGAGAGCAGGCCGGCCGCCGACGGCGCGTATGTGGGTATATCCGGCGATAATCCGGAGATAATAACTGACTGAAGCGGCCGCATTCGGCCGTGGAGAGTATATACATCGGTGGCCTACCATGAATAACTCCGCTGTTGCAACCATGGCCCGTTATGAGGCGGACGATCCCGCGAATAAAGAGGTTTCCCTGTCCGCTTCGATCGACGGCACCACCATTTCATACAAGAAAAGCGGCGCCGGTCCTCCCCTTGTTTTTTTCCACGGGTGGATAGGAAACGAGGACACTTTCGGATTCTGCCACGAGGCCTTCGCGCGCCATTTTACCGTGTACCGGCCGGCCTGGCCCGGGTATGGAGCGAGCGGACCGCTCGGACAATTTTCGATCGAGCACCTGGTAGAGCTCGGACGAGGCTTCATCCGCGCTCTCGGGTACGACCGGGTCACCCTGTTCGGCAACTGCCTGGGCGGAAACACTGCGATGGAATTCGCCCGGTTGTATCCGGAAATGATCGAGCGGATGGTGCTCATAGAGGTGTACGACTTCGTGCCGTGGTATCTCCACCTGCTCCTGGTGCCGGGGCTGAACTCATTTCTCTACCGCATGCTCCTTCGAAGCATGACGGGGTTTCACCTTTTAAACAGTTTCCTGCCTTTGCAGGTCGCCGGCGGGAGCAACGGGCTGAGGTATACGGAGGAGGGCTTCAGGCGGACCCCCGTCAGTACCGCGATCGCCTTCATGAAGGCCATCCATAACTTCGCCAGACGTCGCAGGGATTTCTACCACACGCAGTATAGGTGCGCGGTCCCAACGATCTATGTGGAAGGCGGCAGGAGCTTCGGGCCGGTTAAGGCCTTCAGGGATGTGGTGGAAAGATACTTCGGGAATTTACACATAGTGTCCATTCCCGAAAGTCTGCACAACCCGGTTATGGAGCGGCCGGACCTCTTCATCGAACGGGTGCTTCCGCTGGTAGTGCCCCCTACGCGACGGTGACCTCTTTGCAGAGATAGACGTCCTGTATGGCGTTGAGGATCGATACGCCGTCCTTCATGGGCTTCTGGAAGGCCTTTCTTCCCGAAATGAGCCCCATTCCTCCCGCGCGCTTGTTGATGACCGCCGTTGTGACCGCCTCCGACAGATCGCTCTCGCCGGCCGAGGCGCCGCCCGAGTTGATAAGCCCGGCGCGTCCCATGTAGCAGTTTATCACCTGGTAGCGCGTCAGATCGATGGGGTGTTCGGTGGTGAGCTCGGAATACACCTTCTTGTCGGTCTTGCCGAACTTCAGCGCCGTGAAGCCTCCGTTTGTGACAGGCTGTTTCTGTTTTACTATGTCGGCCTCGATGGTGGCCGCAAGGTGGTTCGCCTGCCCTGTGAGATCTGCCGCAAGGTGGTAGTCCGCTTCCTTCGTCTGGAAGGCCGGGTTGCGCAGGTAGGCCCAGAGCACGGTGACGAGGCCCAGCTCGTGCGCGTAGCGGAAGGCCTCGGCGATCTCCTGTATCTGGCGCGTGCTCTCGTCCGATCCGTAATATATCGTTGCGCCCACGGCGACCGCGCCCATCTCGAACGCCTGGTCGACATCGGCGAAGAGAATCTGATCGTGCCTGTTGGGGTAGGAGAGCAGTTCGTTGTGGTTGAGCTTGACGATGAAGGGAATTCTATGGGCGTATCTGCGCGCGACGGCGCCGAGCACCCCGAGTGTCGAGGCGACGGCGTTGCATCCTCCCTCTATCGCGAGCCGTACGATGTTTTCCGGATCGAAATAGATCGGGTTCGGCGCGAAGGACGCGCCCGCGCTGTGCTCTATTCCCTGGTCGACCGGCAGTATCGAGAGATAACCGCTGCTCGCGAGGCGGCCCGTGGAAAAGAGGAGCTGCATGTTGCGAAGCACAACCGGGCTCCTGTCGGAAGGGAGCATAATCCGCTCCACGAAATCCGGACCCGGCAGGTGCAGGCCCGTCGCGGGGAATTGTGCACGGTATTCGAGCAGATTGCCCGCCGAGGGGCCGAGATGTTTTCGAATTGTTTCGATCATAGTGCGTATCCTCCTTTCGTGTGTGGTGGTGCGCTCATTTATTCCTGGCCTGGGCCGCGACCGCTTCCGCGGCCTTGCGCGCGGCCTCCTCATCGCCGAGATAATAATGCCGCAGCGGAGCGAGGTCATCGCCGAGCTCGTAGACCAGGGGGATGCCGGTGGGAATATTGAGCTCCGCTATGGCCTCGTCGCTCACGTGGTCCAGGTGTTTTACGAGCGCGCGAAGGCTGTTTCCGTGCGCGACGATTATGATGCGGCGTCCCCGGCTCAGGGCAGGCCTGATCGTATCCTCCCAGAACGGCATGAAACGGCGCACCGTATCGGCGAGGCACTCGCCCGATGGGAGTTCCGCCGCGGGGACGTCGGCGTACCTGGGATCGTGACCCGGGTGGCGCGGATCCGAGACGTCGAGCGGGGGAGGCGGGACATCGTAGCTGCGCCTCCAGAGATGCACCTGTTCGTCGCCGTATCGGGCGGCCGTTTCCGCCTTGTTGAGTCCCTGCAGGGCGCCGTAGTGCCGTTCGTTGAGCCTCCAGGTCTTGGTGACGGGGATCCACGGGAGATCCATCTCGTCGAGTACAATGTTCAGTGTCTGTATGGCCCTCCGCAGTACGGATGTGTAGGCATGATCGAAAACGAAGCCGTTTTCGCGGAGAAGGGCCGCGGCGCTTCGCGCCTCCATCACCCCCTTCTCGGAGAGGGCGACGTCCGTCCAGCCGGTGAAGCGGTTTTCCCTGTTCCAGTCACTTTCTCCATGGCGGAGCAGAACGAGTTTATGCATCGTATCCTCCAGGCCGCGCGGCCGTTGCGTTCAATTCTCGGGGCGGTTCGACAGGTCGGTCAGGTGAGCGATGGCGTACATTCAGAATAATGCAGACGCGGGCGAAAGACAAGCAGAAAAGCCCGCGGCGGCCCGTGTGCCCGGACAGTTGCGCGAAATTGCCGGGCGTGAAAAAATGAGATTGTAGATTTTCAGGGTTGCGTGCATCATACTTACATCGAGGGCGGGCCGATTCCGAGCGAGGGGTCGAACGCGTCAATGAAAGGAGCATTCTGGATCCATGAGAGATACAATCGTTTTTCTCGATTCGGCGACCGTCGATTACGGGGACATCGATAGCGCGCCGATCGGCACGCACGGGCGCCTTGTGAAATTCGACGTCACCTCCCCCGGGCAGATGGCGGAGAGGCTGAAGGGAGCGTCTGTGGCCGTAACCAACAAGTGCGTTTTCGATGAGAAGCTTTTTCTCGCCTGCCCCGACCTCCGGCTTGTGGCCGTAACGGCCACCGGATACAACAACATCGACATTGAGGCCGCCTCGCGCCTGGGCGTTGCCGTGGCGAACGTGCCGGGGTATTCGACGCCCTCGGTTGCCCAGTTCACCATGGCCTGCGTGCTGGCCCTCGCCACCAGGCTCGTGGAATACAGCTCCGCCGCGCGCGACGGGAGGTGGAGCGCCTCGCCCATCTACACGCTCAGCACGTGGCCCACGTTCGAGCTGAACGACAAGGTGCTCGGCGTAATGGGAATGGGGGGAATAGGGAAGGAGGTCGCGCGGCTGGCCACGGCCTTCGGCATGCGCGTGATCGCGCTCGGTCGCGAGGGAGTGGAATACGACGAGCGCTGGGAGCGCACGGGGCTGTACGAGCTCGCCGAACGCTCGGATTTCGTCTGCGTCCATCTGCCGTTGAGTTCCGAGTCCAAGGGTATAATAGGCGGTGAATTCATCTCTCGAATGAAGCGCACGGCGTTTCTCATCAACATGGCGCGCGGCGCGATCGTGGACCAGGCGGCACTCGATCGGGCGTTGAGATCGGGGCGGATCGCCGGAGCGGCGCTTGACGTGCTTGACAGGGAACCGCCGCCCGCTGACGAGCCGCTCCTCTCGGCCCCCAACTGCATCATAACACCGCACATAGCCTGGGCGAGCGTGGAGTCGCGCCGTCGCGTCGTAGAGGAGGTCGCCGCCAATATAGGAGCTTTCATGCGAGGAGAGGCCCGCAACCGGGTGGTATGAGGCCCGGGACAGGCCGTTTTGCGTTGACAGGGCCGGGCACGGAATGGTGGAGTACACCTGACTGAGGAGGCGATATGGATACTTTCGGCATCGTGGGCGCGGGCATAATGGGAAGCGATCTGGCAATGTTCTTCGCCGAATCGGGGTATCGCGTACTTCTCAACGACCGCGACCCCAACAGGCTCGACGCGGCCAGGGAAAAAATTCACGAGCGTTTGAGCTCGTACGAACGCAGGGGAAGGCTCGACGCGGCCCGGATGGCCGACCTCGAATCGCGCGTTAAATGCGCGCCGACTCTTGCCGAGTTCGCGCGGGCCGACATCGTCATCGAATGTGTAACCGAGGATCTGGAAACAAAGAAAGGGGTTTTCGCGGAACTGGACGGAATCTGCCGCCCGGGGGTAGTGCTCGCCTCGAACACGTCGTCAAAGTCCATCACCGCCATCGCGGCGGCGACCAGGAGGCCCGAGTCGGTCATCGGCCTCCACTTCATGAATCCCGTGCGGGCGATGCGCCTCGTCGAGATCATCTGCGGGCTTGCCACAACGCGCGAGACTTTCGAGACCGCAAAGCAGATCGTGAAAAAGGCCGGGAAGGAATATGTGGAATCGCGCGATTATCCGGGGTTCATCGCCAACCGCATACTCATGCCCATGATAAACGAGGCGATCTTCGCTCTCTACGAGGGCGCGGGAACCGTCGAGGCAATCGACAAGGTGATGAAACTGGGGATGAACCAGCCGATGGGACCGCTCGAGCTTGCGGACATGGTCGGGCTCGATATCGTGCTCGCGATTCTTGACGAGCTGTACAGGGGATTCGGCGACACAAAATACCGACCGTGCCCTCTGCTTAAAAAATATGTAGCTGCCGGTTACCTCGGGAAAAAATCTGGAAGGGGTTTCTACACCTACTGACCCGCCCCGGATCGCGAACGGTACGATTTTCCCAGATGTTGTTATACAACCATAATAATAATCATTGACAAGTATTCGCGCATCATCGTACTACTTTTCTGGTTCATATATCACCAGCAACCGGAAGCGACACGTGATCACCGATTATTTGCCCGCGGAATACAGATTGAGAAAAAGCATCGATAGAAACGCGAGGGACATCCTGCGCTTTCTTTCGGTGAATCTTGGCGAGAGGACCCTGCGCCGGTACGAGAACCTCCAGGCCGCGGCGGACTATATCCGCGGAAAATTCGCCTCGGGCGGCGCTTCCGTGGTGGACGAGGAGTACGTGGTGGACGGACGCAGGGTGGCGAATATCCGGGCGGAAATACCCGGTATTACGTCTCCGGAAAAGATCATCGTGGTGGGCGCTCACTACGACACGATAGAGGACACTCCCGGAGCCGACGACAACGCAAGCGGTATCGCGGGACTGCTGGAGCTTTACCGGTTACTATCGCCGTTCAGGTTCAAACGGACAATCCGTTTCGTCGCCTTCACCCTGGAGGAGCCGCCCTATTTCTCCGGCGAGAACATGGGAAGCATGGTGTGCGCGCGCTGCGCAAGGGAACGCGAGGACCTGATCGAGCTGATGGTCTGCCTGGAGATGCTCGGATTCGCCGGCAGGCGGTACGAGCAAAATGTTCCGTTTCGCGACATGGCCAAGAATTTTCCCCGCAAGGGAGATTTTCTGGCGGTCGTATCGCTTCCTTCGTCCGCGCCGTACGCCTACGCGTGGAAACAGGTGTACAACCGCTACGCCCGCAAAAACATCGTCGACATCGTCGGCCCCTCGTCGATCCCGGGGATCAACCATTCGGACCACTATTCCTTCAACCGCCATGGATATCCGGCCATCATGCTTACGGATACGGCCTTCTATCGGAACAAGAACTACCACACCGGCGAGGACACCTTCGACACAATCAACTTCAAATTTCTAACCGAGCACATCCTCTACAGCTTCAACACCATACGCGTGATAGCCGATTGCGAGGATATCGCGTCCCTTCAGTGCTGAGGGCGCGCCTCCGCCGCGCATTTCTTTCCGATTACGCAGATACGGGTTTTCAGTGATTTCATGGTGAAGGCGGTGAATCGGTCAGGGCGGGCCTTCATGAGATCGAATTCGTACAGCGAGTCGTGGGCGATCGGCGGGGGGATGGTAAGCTCCACGGCGGCCGACGCGCTGATGCGGCCCACGCCCCGACACACGTGGCATTCCGCGTCCTTGCCGTAACAGAGGGGGCAGGTCATGCGGGATGGCAGGTCGACGCGAACGATGATGCCGCTTCGGGCCTCACCGGGTGTGATGAACACCTCGACGTCCTGCCCGAAGTTGCGCAGGCGCTCCGTGCGGCGGATGCGTTTGTTGAGCATCCGTGTTCGGAGCAGACCCTCGAGCGATACGGAGTACTTTACGCGCGTGCGCTCGATAACCGCGAAGGTCGGAAGGTCCTCCCTGCGCCGGGAGGACAGAAGGCGGTCGTATTCGGTGCGGAGCGAGGGATCGCTGAGGACCTTGTACGCGCGGATGATGAGATGGGCCGTGCGGCGACGCTCCTCGCTGTCGATTCCGGAGGCGTCCGGATGGAATATCTTTATGAGGGCGCAGAAGGACGCCCGTATAGACGCCTTTTCGGCCGTCGGGGGAATATTGAGGACCTCGTAGAAGTTTACGAGAGAGCCCCTGTCGTCCAGAAATGATATATTCATCGCCGGGTCCCGGAATAAAACCTCTTTACAATCCTACCCGTTCCTGCGTGAATTGAAAGCACTTTATGAAGGATACGGTCGACATCGTCCTGTGCAGGCCCGAGGGGCCCCGCGCGTGCAGCGCGTGCTGTGGGTGCTTCAATCTGCTCGATATCTCCCGGGAATCGGTAGCGGCATTTCTGAAGCAGGGCTCCGGCAGGGTGAGATCGTCCGACAGCGGGATCGCGCCGGAGCGTCCGCCGGATACGCGGGATACGAC
>JAGODA010000381.1 GCA_017998475.1 Spirochaetota bacterium
GACTGGCCCTGGGGAAGCCGCCGCACCGCGCTCGCGTCTGTGCGCGTCGCGTGCCGCGGGGACGCGCTCCTGGAGCGCGCGATCCTTGGAGGGAACGCGTCGGCGCTGTTCGGAATTCCGGCCGCCTGACGCCGTACGCGCCGGCCCGAAAATTTCGCAACCCGCGGCGGCCCCGGCCTGTCGTTGTTTACGGGACGCACCATCGACCGACCATCGGAGAAACACCGCAATGACCATACGCGAACCCTTCTCATCTCTCTCGCACCTGGCGGGGGCCGCGGCCGCCCTGGCCGGAACCGTCATTCTCGCCGTCGTCACTCGCGGCAATACCGGAGCGCTGATAACCTCGCTGGTGTACGGCCTCTCGGCAACGCTCCTTTTCACCGCGAGCGGAATATACCACGCGGCGAAGACCGGGGAGAACGGCACCTCGGCGCTGCGAAAGCTGGACCACTCGGCCATCTTCGTGATGATCGCCGGCACCTACACTCCGGTGACCTACGCCTATCTTTCGGGCGCCTGGGCCTGGAGCATCATCGCCGTGCAGTGGGGACTGGTGGTCGCCGGGATCGCGATCACGCTTCTCTGGATAAAGCGGCCGCGCGGAATCACCGCCGCCGTGTACGTGGCGATGGGCTGGGTCGCCGTCGTGGCGATAAAGGAGCTTTTAAACTCGATGCCGGCGCGCGCCCTGGTCCTCATGCTCGCCGGGGGGCTCGCTTACACGGCCGGCGCCGTGATCTATGCCATTAAAAAACCCGACCCCCTGCCGGGGAGGTTCGGGTTCCACGAGATCTTCCACGTATTCATACTGGCCGGCGCGCTCTTCCACTACTTTCTGGTGCTCGACGCCGTGCGCGGCGTGTGAGGCGGGCTATTTTCCGCCGCAGTCGCCTTTTTTTTCCAGGTAATCCTTGAAACTCACGTGCTGGAGATAGCACTCGCTCTTTATATACGACAGAAGCGGCAGAAAGGTATCGGTCTTTATGTAGCCCGGTATCTGGGTGATGATTTCACCGTTGTGGTCGACGAAGACGATGGTGGGAAGTCCCCGTACGCCCATCATGGCCGCGAAATCCGCGGGCTTGAGGCTCTGACCGTTAACCGATATCGGCTTTGATGATTCCATGTCTATCTTTATGGGAACGAAGTCCTCGGAAAGCTTCTTCACCACGCCGGCGTTCGCGAACGTATCCTTCTCCATGACCACGCACCAGTGGCACCACGAGGCGTAAAAATCGATCACCGCGGGCTTCCTCTCGCTCCGGGCGATCTTCATGCCCTCCTCGTACCCCTTCCACTGGACGCCGCCCCCGGGCGCGCCCTGTCCCCCGCACGCGGGGAAGGCGAAAATGACGAGCAGTACGGCGACGGCAACACGTATGCGCATGGCGATTCTCCTTGATCGTTATATGTCATCCATTTCCTCCGCGCCCGGCGCCGCGCGCGGAGGTTCGTCTCCCTTCAGAGGAAGGCCTTCCCCTCGCCCCTGTACGTCTTCGCCCGGCCGACCACCCGGTCTCCCCTTACCAGAAGGAGCTCGTTGAAGCGCTCGCACAGCTCGCCGGCCTTGGCGTGCTGGAATACTACCGGGTCGCCGATGGAAAGCGGCGGGCAGTCTTCCGGCAGCGCGAGAGGCGTCTGCACCTCGCCCGCAGCCTCGAGCGGAAGCAGACGGAGCCCCGCGGGCAGGACCGGCGAGGGCAGCTTGTCCGGACCCATCGCGCCCGAGGCGACATACCCGCCCCCCAGACAGGTCACCATGCCCTTCGCCGGAACGCGCACCACCTGCACGGCGAAAAACGCCGAGGGACGGAAGCTGACCTCCTTGAAATGATGAAACAGCCCCGAGCAGTAGAAGGCCGAGCCGGCCGTCACCTCGGAGAGGCGCGGGTCTTTACCCGACGAAACCAGGCTTCCGCTGCCCCCGCCGTTGACGACCCGAAGCTCGAGCCCCTCGGAGCGGAGCGCGTCGACGACGTCGTCGCGCCGCGCGGTGAGCTCGCGGACCGAGGCCTTCTTTACAAGACGCATGAGCGCGTTTTTTACCGCCGCGCCCGGGAGGTCGTCGTTCAACCCGGCGATATGTCCTTCGTATCCCATGATCGAATCGATCTTCACCCAGTCGAGGTTTTTCGCCGCGCGCGCAAGTTGAAGCGCCTGCTCCACCGTGCGTACCGGGCTGCGGCGCAGCCCCAGGTGCACCGGCGCGCCGAGCGGGCGGTAGGCCATGTCCACCTCCAAGCACGCTCGAAGACGCGCGCGGGCCCTTTTGCCGGCGGCGTTCAGTATCGCAAGGTGCTCGAGGCTGTCGACCATCAGCGCGACGGTCTTTTTCGCCTTTGTCAGCCTGACCAGGAGTTCCACGTCGGATGCCTGCACGCTCGGGTAGGCCACGATGATGTCGTCGAAGCCCCTGTCCGCCAGAAAGGCCGCCTCCTCCATCGTAAAGCCGAGGATTCCCCGGTATGCCGGCCCTCCGCGCTTGAACACCCGCCTGGTGAGCTCCACGCAGCGGATGGACTTGGTGCCCACGCGGACGCTCTTGCCGGTCGAGCGCTGCGAGGAGGCGACATAGTCGACATTGGCGTCGAAGGCGTCGAGATCGACGAAGGCGGCGGGCAGGCGCTCGTTCTTCAGCGCCTCGCGGTAGCGGACGTAATCGTCGTTGGGAAAGGGCATCATACGCGCCGCCTCAGAAGCTCTCCCCGCGCTCGGGATCGAGTCGGGCGACGCGGGTTTCTATCAGGCCGATGTCGTACGACGAGCCGCACTCGGGGCAGATGAATATCACCCGCATGCCCTCCTTCTCCTTTCGAAACGAGGCGTGGAACCCGCGCGCGTATCCGCAGTTCGGGCAGACGCGGAATTCGTCCATTGCCGTACCTCCGTGGCGGTTGCCTTGTGCCGTATCTTCACCATACACGCGCGGGAAAATCCAGCATTATTTGCGCGCCAAAAAACCTTATTGACTGATATCGCCGGTACGGGCATATAGTTGTCTTTCACCACCGCCGCCGGTGCGGCCGCAACAAGGAGAACAAGATGGACGAGAAGACCGTATGGATCGATTTCGAAACCGCCGAGCGCTTCATGATCGACGTGCTCGAGGGAGCGGGAGTTCCCGCGCACGACGCTAAAATCGTGGCCGAGGTGCTTATAACCGCGGACA
>JAGODA010000382.1 GCA_017998475.1 Spirochaetota bacterium
CCGCAGAGGTCGAGGAGCGGCTTCAGGGGACCCGTTACGCCGGCTCCGATATCGTGCGCGTTTCGGCGAGGACCGGGGAAGGTGTCGTCGAGCTCCGAGACACGATACTTTCGAACCTCCGGAAGCTCGCGAAGGCGGCGGACGCCCACAAGCCGTATCTCTTCGTCGACCGTGTCTTCGCCTCGAAAGGGTATGGCACCATCGTGACAGGAACACTCAAAAACGGCAGATTCAATGAGGACGAGCCGGTCGTGGTGCTTCCGCTTGATCGCGAGGTACGGGTGAAAAAGATCGAGAGCCACCACAACGCGCTCGAGGAGGGAGTGCCCTCACAGAGGACGGCGCTCAACCTGTCGGGGGTGACGGTTGAGGAAATCGGCCGCGGGTATATCGTTACGGGCAGGAATTTCTTTACGCGGTCGGCGGATGTCGTCGCGCGAATGAGGCTCCTGGAGCGCAGGGGCGATTTAAAGAACAACACCGGGATCGAGATGCTCGTCGGTACTACGGCCCTCAAGGGCAAGCTCATCCTGCTCGATGACGAGGACAGCGGCGATGAAGAGCGGGTGCTTCGGGTCCGTTTCGACGCTCCGTGGTATTTCTATCCCGGACAGCGCTTCATCGTGACACATCCGGGCGGGTTCCGGATAATCGGCGGCGGCGAAGTGCTGCTTCCCGATTATCGCTCGGCGGGAGGCCGAAAGATCGTCCGTAAACACCTGTCCATGTTTTCCCGGTATACCAGGGACGAGTACGTTCGCTATATAGTCGCCGTGCGGCGCGCGGTTCCATGGCCCTGGATTGTTTCGATTTTCCCCGAGAACGAACGCTCCATTGAGAAGATAATTGAAACGCTTGCCGAACAGAACGCGGTCATCAGGACCGGGGATTTCCTGCTCGAGGCCGGTTTCCACGCCGAGGCGCTTTCCATGGTGGCCGCGACCATAACCGGCTCGCTCGGCCCAAATCTGAGAGAGATAGCCGACAAAACGGGCCTGGACCTCGAGCTGTGCAGGGTCCTCATCCCCTTGGTGATGAAACAGCATCGGATCATCGAGAAGGACGGCCGCTATTTCGGCGGGGACTCGGTCACCGTCGACGCCCTGCCGGATGAGAAGAGGGCGGTGCTCGACAGATTGCGCGCGCGCTCCATCGAGGGCGCCGAGCTCGACAGGACCGCGGACGATGCCGAGAAAAGAAACCTGGGCGATCTTATCCGTCTGGGTTTCGCCGTGAGTCTGGACGGTAACATCGTCCTCCATCGCGAAGTATATGACGGACTTAAACGGAAGGTTATGGAGCTCTTCGACGGCAGGGACAAGATCAGCATCCCCGAGGCGAAAGACGCGACCGCCCTCTCGCGGAAATTCATCATTCCCCTCCTCAACAGGATGGAAGGCGACGGACTCATTAAGCGCATCGGCGACTTCCGGATGAAGGCCTGAAAGCGCGCCCCGGCCGACGCGGCGGCGACGCATGCGAAATCCGCCGCTGACAGATAATTAATTATTGCCGGTCAAATATATTATTGACTTTCCTTCCTCTTTTGTCGTATCATGAGGCCCTCGATCCCCGTGGCAGGACCGAAGATCCGAGGGTATGGTGCGTGAACATGGGAATCTTTTCACCGAACATCGACAGGCTCGTGGAGAAGAACGATACCGGGGGTCTCCTTAAGCTCCTCAAACACCGGAAGCCGGAAATCCGGCTGCAGGCCTTTCTCGCGCTGGCCCGCACTAGGGACGAGACGGTGCTCGGCGAAATACGGAAGATGCTCGACGATCCCGATCCCCGCGTGCGCGCGGTGGCCACGCTCAAGTTCGGCGAGCTCGGCGAACCCGGCATAACCGAAAACCTGCGGGCGATCATCATCTCCGGTTCCCAGCGGGATAAGATAGAGGCTCTCCGTCTCCTGGCCGACCGGGGGGCCACCACCGAGCTTGAAATCTCCAAAATCCTTTTCCTCGCTTTAAACGACAAGAAGCCCATGGTGCGGCTCGAGGCGGTCAAGACCATGGGGGCGATCCGCGACCTCAATTCCCTGAAGCACCTGGTGGAGGGGCTCGAGGACCGCGCGTACCAGATGCGCCTGCAGTGCGCTCGCGCCCTCGGCGAGATCGGAGACGAGTCGGCGATCTACCCGCTGATAGGGGCCCTGGTAGACAACCATCTGGAGGTCCGCAAGGCGGCACAGGACGCGCTGCTTCGCATGGGTACGGAGAAGGCGAGGGCGGCGCTCAACGACGCGCCGTTCATGCTCCTGGTAAAGCGCATGACCGAGGGGGAATTCACCCGGCGCGAGACGATCCGCCAGATGGGCCAGCTCAAGATCCGCGAGGGGGTTCCGCTGATCAAGAAGGCGTGCTCCGACGAGTATAAGAACGTGCGCATAGAGGCAGCCAGGGCGCTTGGACTTTTAAGGGAAAAATCGGGTGCGGGCGCCGTCGTACGATTGCTCGACGACCCGTATTACGATGTCCGACTGGAGGCCGTCAAGGCGCTTGAAAAAATATTCGATTACGAGGCGCTCGCGGGAATCGAAAAGGCGATGAACGACAGGAACCACAACGTCCGCGACGAGGCGAAGGCGGCATACTACAGCCTCAAGACCCGCCTGGACAGGGCCGCTCAGATGAAATAGGCCGCAGCGGCGGACGAAATGATACTCGGCTTCGATATCGGAAACAGCAATACCGTGCTCGGCGTCTATACCGGCGCGGGGACGCTCCCCGGGGCGGTATATCGCTACAGGACCCTGCGCAACGCCTCCGCCGACGAGACAGGCGTGCTCGTCCGGCAGTTCCTGCTTCATCACGGCGGGGAGGTGGAGGGGATCGCGTTTTCGAGCGTGGTCCCGGAACTCCACCGGGCATACCGCGAGATGGCGGTCCGGTATTTCGGACGCGAGGCCCTCGAGATCGGCTGCAACTCCCGCCTGAGCATTCGGATCCGTTACGACGATCCCTCGCGCCTCGGGGTGGACCGGATAGTCAACGCGGAGGCGGCATACCACGAGTACGCCAGGGACTGCATCATCGTTGACATAGGGACCGCCATAACGTTCTGCGTTCTGCACGCCGACGGCCTTTACGACAGCGGCATGATAGGCCCGGGGATAGGGGTGACTAACGACGCCCTCGCCTCGGCCGCATCCCAGCTGCCCGCG